>JBKOZB010000001.1:0-7122 GCA_046744225.1 Planctomycetota bacterium
GCTGTAGACCGGGCCGGTGTGCCCCTCCAGGGTCCGCAGCACCCGGCCGTTCGACGCCTCCCATAGCCGCACCGTGTAGTCGCGGGACGCCGATGCTAGCGCCCGGCCGTCCGGCGACCACGACACGCCCTCGACCGGGCCGGTGTGCCCCTCCAGAGCCCGCAGCAAGCGGCCGCTCGACGCCTCCCACAGCCGCACCGTACCGTCGGAGGACGCCGAGGCCAACACCCGGCCGTCCGGCGACCACGACACACTCCAGACAGATCTGGTGTGCCCCTCCAGGACCCGCAGCGCTCGGCCGCTCGACGCCTCCCACAGCCGCACCGTGCGGTCATCGGACGCCGAGGCCAGCGCCCGGCCGTCCGGCGACCACGACACGCCCAGGACCGAGTCGGTGTGCCCCTCCAGGGCCCGCAGCGCTCGGCCGCTCGACGCCTCCCACAGCCGCACCGTGTCGTCCTTGGACGCCGAGGCCAGCGCCCGGCCGTCCGGCGACCACGACACGCCGAAGACCGTGTTGGTATGCCCGCGGAGCGTGAGGCCGGGTGTGATTCCAGGCTGCGTGGTGCCTGTCTTGCCGTCGCCCGAACGGCTGGTCCCCTCATTCTGTGCCATCGATCCCTCCGCCGCAGGCCAGGGCCGCCCCACTTCGACGCCCGGCCGGCACGATCTCGCCGCATGTGTCTGTGGTTGGGGACACGCCCAGAATCGCGAGGCCGAGGGCTCCTGTCGGGTTCGTGGTGGAGATCGTCGGTCCCGTCCTGTCGTCCGATCCCCCCTCGTGCTCCCTGAGGGCCGGCCCTGTCCCCACCGATCCCGGGGCCCCCAGGGAGGGGCAAAAACGATCGTCCCCGCGCGGAATAGCGGGCCCGACCGCGGCGCCATAAGGATTATAATATCCAAAGGGAGGCGGAGATGTTCGTGCCGGCCCCGTCCCCCGGACGCCACATCACCGGGAACTCCGCATGAGACTCGCTTGGCCTTTCGACTCGCGTGATCCGCCTCCGGCAAGGACCTCCGCCGGCGTCCCTTCCCCCGGCGCCGTCGGCCGCCTGCCAGAACTGGCCCGCGGGTTTCGGGGGGATCGTTGCTGTTTTCTTCGCAGTTCTTCAGTATATCCGCCTCCCGGAACCGGGTCACCAATTATGGTAGGGAAGGGCCGTCCGGAACGATCCAGGTCCTGCGCACCAATCTGACCGGGTGAGTGCCGGAGGAAAAGACCCTGGGAAACTGCCCTAAACACCTGAACCGTCCTCCGGTATAATATCATGTAGTGCGACCCCACGTCGGGCGCCCGCGTGGGATCGGGAGATTAAGAGAAAGAGAAGGTTTGCCACCATGTCACGAGTCATCACCTTACCGCCATCGAACGGCCTGCGTCCCGACGGCACGCTCTCGGGCGGCTGGTGGCACGACGAGCCGGAGAGCGGGCGGATTGTCTGCGACCTGTGCCCGAGGGAGTGCCATCTCAAGCCGGGCGATCGGGGATTTTGTTTCGTGCGTCAGAACCTCGATAACGAGATGGTGCTGACCACCTACGGGCGGAGCACCGGCTTCTGCATCGACCCGATCGAGAAAAAACCGCTCAATCATTTCTATCCGGGCACGAGCGTCCTGTCGTTCGGGACCGCCGGATGCAACCTGGGCTGCAAGTTCTGCCAAAACTGGGACATCTCGAAGTCGCGCGAGATCGAACGGCTAAGCGAGGTCGCCACGCCGGAGGCGATCGCCGAGGCCGCCCGTCAGTACGGCTGCGGGAGCGTCGCCTTCACCTACAATGACCCCGTCATCTGGGCCGAGTACGCGATCGAGACGGCCAGGGCCTGTCGGGCGGTCGGGATCAAGGCGGTGGCCGTCACGGCGGGCTACATCACCCCGATCGCGCGGGGGCCGTTCTACGAGCTGATGGACGCGGCCAATGTCGATTTGAAAGGGTTCACCGAGGATTTCTACCGGCACATCACCTACTCGCACCTTCAGCCCGTGCTCGACACGCTCGAATGGCTCAAGAAGGAGACGGACGTCTGGTTCGAGATCACGAACCTGGTCATCCCCGAGGCCAACGACTCGATGGAGGACATCCGCCGGATGTGCCAGTGGATCCTCCGGCACTGCGGCGACGACGTCCCGGTCCACTTCACGGCCTTCCACCCCGATTTCCGGATGCGGGACCGGCCGAATACCCCCCACGAGACGCTCCTCGAGGCGTACGACGTCGCCTGCGAGGAGGGCCTGAAGTACGTCTATGTCGGCAATGTCAACGACGTGGCCCACCAGAGCACCTACTGTCCCCATTGCGGCAAGTTGGTCATCGAACGCGACTGGTACGCCCTCGGCACGTACCATCTTCGCGGGAACCAGTGCGGCCACTGTGGCGGCACCGTCGCCGGCCACTTCGACGAGCATCCGGGGACCTGGGGCCGCAAGCGCGTCCCGGTGGAGATCGCCCGGTATGCGCGCGACACTCAACCGATCCAACTGATCGAGCCAGGCGCCCGATGAAACCAAGAACCGAGACCGCGCCACGCCACGCCGCGCCACCCCGGCTGACTCCCGAACAGCACCAGACAATCTTGGGGGCGGCCGCCGAATTCGTGAGGGCCGCGATCGAGGGGCGGCGCGTGAGGCTGGTCGACCTGTCGCTGGCCGGCGCGGCGACACTCCCGGTGATCGGTGCCTACGTCACCTTGAAGCGTCAGGGCCACTTGCGCGCCTGCTGCGGCGCGCTGGGCGAGACCAGAACGTTGTACGAGGCCCTTCATCAAGCGGCGATTCTCACCGCGCGAGAAGACCACCGGCTCCCGCCGATCTCGCCGACGGAGCTGCCTTATCTCGACCTGAGCTTGAATCTGCTTTATGGTCTGGAGCCGATGCAGGCGCGCGGACGCGATCGGATCGCGGCCGTGCAAGTCGGCCGCCACGGGCTCCGGATCCACCTCGGCGACGCCTCCGGTCTGTTGCTGCCGCCGGTCCCCGTGGAGAACCGGTGGGACGCCGAGGCGTTCTTGCGTCACGTCTGCCTCAAGGCGGGCCTGCCCACCACGGCCTGGGAGGATGACGAGACCGCCTTGTACACCTTCGAGTCGGTCGAGTTCGGCGGCCCGTTCGACACGCCCCTCATCGCCTCCGCACCGGCGCTCTCCCTCTTCACGCTCGCGGAGCTTCGGCAACTGGCAGAGCACGCGCAAGGGAACATCCTGGCGCTCGTTCAGGGCTGGACTCCGAACTATTACATCTCGGGCGTCTCGGACGGCAACATCTCGGGACTCGCCCTCACCGTAGAGGTGCCGGGCGGGGCCGAGCCGCTCCACTTCGTCCAGCTCTCGACGCGGCCCGGTGTCCCCCTCCAAGCGACCCTCTTCCGGTTGTGCGAGCATGCCGCCCACGCGCTCCGTCACTCGGCCCTCCCATTGGACTCGATCCGGGCCGGTTTGACGGTGTTCTCCGACCCGGCCATGCACGGTACTCTCCGCGAGCCCGACCTGCGCGGGCTCGATCCGGCGCAGCGGGCGCTCTTGATGATCGAACACGACAAGAAGGCCTGGAACTTCTCCCCGACACAATCTCCCGAGGCCCTGTTCGCCGCAGTTCAGCACCAGATCGAGGTCTTGAATCCCGCCCAAGCCTCGCTCTTCAGCCTGGCCGTGCAATCGACGGAAGCCGAGTTCGTCTTCCGTTCGACCCCGAGGGCCGTGCTGGAAGGAGGCATGCGCCGCCCGGTCGTGGCTGGGACGTTCTATCCGGCCGGCGCCGATGAGCTCGCGCGGAAGGTCGAGACCTTGCTCGGGGCAAGCCTGCGCCGTGAAGAGGACTGGTCGGCGGCGATGGTGCCCCACGCCGGGCTGTCGTACTCCGGCCGGCTGGCCGCCGCCGTGTTCAACCGCCTCAAGATCCCGGAGCTGGTGCTGGTCCTCGGACCGAAGCACACGCGCCTGGGCGTAGACTGGGCCGTGGCGCCACACGAGGTCTGGTCGATCCCCGGGGCGACGATCCCCTCCGATCCGGCCCTGGCCCGCGCGCTGGCCGACGCCATTCCGGGCTTACAGCTCGACGCGGCCGCGCATCAACAGGAGCACGCCATCGAGGTCGAGCTGCCGTTCCTGGCGCGGCTCGCGCCCCAGGCGCGAGTCCTGGGCCTGGTCATCGGCGGCGGCGATTGGGAGCGCTGCCAGCGGTTCGCGCACGGCCTGGCAGAGTTCATCCGCCGCCTCCCGAGCCGTCCGCTGCTAATCATCTCCAGCGACCTGAACCACTACGCGACCGACCGCGAGAACCGTCGGCTCGACGAGATCGCCCTCCAGGCCATGGAGCGGCTCGACCCGGCCCATCTGCTGAAGACCGTGACCGAGCATCACATCAGCATGTGCGGCGTGCTGCCGGCCGTGATCGTCATGGAGACCCTGCGCCAGCTCGGCGGGCTTCAGACGTCCCAGCGGGTGGGCTATGCCACCAGTGCCGAGGTCAGCGGCGACACCAGCCGCGTCGTCGGCTACGCGGGCATCCTCCTCGACTGACGGGATCAGGGGCTCGGCCAGACGATCACCGGCGGCCCCGTCGGGGTCAGCGGCGCGCCGACCGGTTCGAGGGTGACGTTCAGAGCGGTTGGCCTCGTCGTGAGGTGGGAACCCTCGGTAATCAGCAGGTCATGGCCCTGGTCGTCGGGATGGACGGTGCCCAGGTGGAACCAACGTCCCTGGAAGTTTCCCCAGGCGTGATAGGCGCGGCCGGCGGGCGCGGGCGCGAATTGAGAGAGCGTCAGCACCGCCATGGGGACACGGGGACGTCCGCGATAGTTGCCATGCGTTTCCGCCGGGGTGCCGGTCGCCGCGACCAGTCGCAACGGGACGACATCGCTGGAGGTCACCAGGCGCAGGGCCGCCTCGTCGCGGCGCAGGTCGGACCGCAGCGCGAGGATGCGGGGCAGCAGGATGGCGAGGAGCACGGCCGCGACCAGGCACGTCGCGAACAAAGGGGCGAGGCGGAGGCGGAGCGTTTGCAGGCCGGTGCGAATCCGCCCCTTGGCGGTCCCGAGGGGGAGGTTCAAGAAGGCGGCGATCTGCTCGTGGGTCAGGTCGTCTAGGAAGGCCAGGCTCAGCGCCTGGCGCTGGGGCGGCGGCAGCGCCTCAACGGCCTCCCGCAGGATGGCGCGGCGGTGCTCGCGCCAGGCGGCCTCGGAGGGACCCGGACCCGGCTCGGGCACGGCGGCGAGGCGCAGGCCCTCCGGGTCCGGCTCGATCCGTGGCCGACAGCCCCGGCGGCGCAGTTCGTTGAGGATGCGGTTGTGGGCGATCCGCAGAACCCAGGCGCGGAAGGTGCCCCGCGCCGAGTCGAAGCTGGCGGCCTTGCGCCAGACCGCGACGAAGACGTCCTGGACGACCTCCTCGGCCGTGGCGCGGTCGACCGACTGAGCCGCCAGGTTGAAGATCACGGCCGCGTAACGACCGTGGAGCGGGCCGAGGGCGTCCTGCCGACCGGCGGAGAGCTGGCTCATCAGCTCCTCATCACCGAGGTCCTGGCACGTGGGTGAGGGATCGACCTCGCTCATCGTCGTCTCCTCGGCCTCGGTCGGCCGCCACTCTCCCCGCTGACTCATGAACTCCAGGATACTATCGAGACGGCCTACTGGAGCATCGTGTCGATGACGGCGAGTGGTTTCCTGCCTTCAATATAATGCACGCTCGTCAGGCCGAGCATGGCGCGCAACTTCTCGGCCGGGACATTCTTGAGCGGGCCAGGTCCCGCCGCCGCACCGGGCGCCGGCTGGGGGAAGGCGGTCGAACGCGCAGTATGAAAGGTCACGTTCCCTTCGACCTTCTGGAGGGTCTGGTGGATGTGTCCGTTCAGTACGGTGACCGAACCGAAGCGCTTGAGATAGCCGAGCGCCTGCTGGCCATCCTGGGTGCCCCAGCCCCACTGGGGATACACCGCCCAGAGGGGGACGTGGCCGAACACCGCGATCGGCGTGCTGCTGGCCAGCCCGGCCACGTCCGCCTTGAGCCAGTCGAGCTGCTCATCGCCCAGGACCCCGAGTCCCTTGTCGGTCCCCTGGCTCGCGACATTGACCAGGCCGATGAAGTGGACCCCGTGGTGGTCGAAGCTGTACCAGCCGTCCCCCCTGGTCCCCTTGCCGTAGCGCTTCAGATACTCGCTCCCATCCGGGATGACGTCGTGCTCGCCGGGCACGGAGAAGATCTGGCTGACCCTGGCCCCCTTGAGGATCTCGGCCACGGTGTCGAATTCCTTGGGCGTCGCGAGGTGGGTGAGGTCGCCGGTGTGGATCAGGAAGTCGGGCCGCCAAGGCAGCGCGTTGATCCTGGCGACCGTCTCCTGGAGCGTTGCCACCACGTTCTTGTTGGGATCTTTGCCGAACCCGATGTGACTGTCGCTGATCTGGACGAACGAGAAGCGGCCCGTCCCCACTCGGCCGGTCTCCTGGCCGAAGACGCGCGACGAGAGGACGCCGCCGCTGGCCGTCCAGACGAGCCCCGTGCCGGCCCAGGCATGCATTTGAGGAACCCGCGACGATCCACGCCGTCGCTCTCGTGATCCGGAACGTCGCCTTCTTGGCGTGGGACGATGTGATCGGCCACCTGCGTGACTCCTGTGCGGCAATTCATCGGCGCGGATCAAACCCGGCCGCGCCCCCCGGATTGCCAGGGCAGTCCCGGCCTCCGCAACCAATTACACCGGAATCGCGGCCTGGGATCGGCCTGGGGCGAAAATCGGACACTCCTCGCTCATCTCGATAGTCGCTCCGAGGCTTGAACCCTTAGAGTTAGGGACTGGAAAGAAGATCGTTCTCCCAAGCTGGCCCCCATAGGAGAGTGACCTCTCTCCAACGGTCAGGGATCAATGGTGGGTCTCGCGCGGTCGCGGGCCGCACCCCTGGGTCGGTCGGTGCACAATACTGGAATGACAAGGCACGAAAGAACTTGAGGTCGCCAGGACGACGAGACCTCGGGCGCCGTTCCACGGCGAGGACAGGAGTGACACAGAAATGTCACAACTCCCGTTGTCATTCGTGGGAGAATTGGGATCCTTCGAGCGCCGAAAGGGCTGGATTTCGCATTCGGGCGTGCACCCATCCATTTTCATCCAGTTTCGGAGGCCGCCTTGCCCTGG
>JBKOZB010000214.1:0-13652 GCA_046744225.1 Planctomycetota bacterium
ACGAGCCCCCCCTCGAAGGGACGAGCCGCACCGAGACGCCGAGGACACCGAGAACCACCCCGAGCGGGCCGGGCCTCGCCCCCGAGCAGAAAGCTCCCGAGCCCGAGAGCTACACGAACCGCCTCCTCCGGGCCAAGCAGAAGGTCTGGGAGGAGCGCGAGAAAGACAAGCAGCGCAAGCCGGAAGCGTGAGCCGGCCCGCGCCTCGTCCGTTGATATTTGTCATTTGTCATCTGTCCTATGTCATTTGATCGTGCCCCTCCGAGGATCAACGCGATGGCCACTGCCGATGCCGCCTCGATGGAAGTCCGGGCCGACGAGTTCCGCACGGCCTACAACCGGGTCAAGAGCGAGATCGCCAAGGTGATCGTCGGCCACGACGAGATCGTCCACGGCGTCCTGACCTGCCTGTTTGTCGGCGGCCATGCACTGCTGGAAGGGGTGCCGGGGCTGGGCAAGACCCTGCTCGTGCGGACCCTGGCCGACACGCTCTCTCTCGACTTCAAGCGGATCCAGTTCACGCCCGACCTGATGCCCGCCGACATCATCGGCACGAATATCGTGATGGAGGCCCCCGACGGCCACCGTGTTTTCGAATTCCAGCGCGGGCCGATCTTCTCGCAGATCGTCCTGGCTGACGAGATTAACCGGGCCACGCCCAAGACGCAATCGGCCCTGCTCGAAGCGATGCAAGAGCACTCGGTCACGGTCGGCGGCACGATCCACAGGCTCAAGGAGCCGTTCTTCGTCATGGCGACGCAGAACCCGATCGAGCAGGAAGGGACCTATCCGCTCCCCGAGGCGCAGCTCGACCGGTTCCTGTTCAAGCTAATCGTCGGCTACTCGACCCGCGAGGAGCTGAGCACGATCCTCGACCGGACGACACGCGGCGAGCGCCCGAAAGCCGAGCGCGTGATCGACGGCGCGACGCTGATCAAGATGCAGGCCCTGGTGCGCGAGGTGATCATCGCGCCCCACGTCCAGGACTACGCGATCCGGCTGGCCCTGGCGACGCACCCGCAAGGCCCCTTCGCCGCCGACGCGACCAACCAGTACATCCGCTGGGGGAGCAGCCCGCGCGGCGTGCAGACTCTCGTGCTCGCCGCCAAGGTCCGCGCGCTGCTCGACGGCCGTTATAATGTCAGCTTCGAAGACCTGCGCCGGGTCTATCTCCCCAGCCTCCGGCACCGCGTCCTCCTGAACTTCGAGGCGCAGGCCGAGGGGATCGAGTCCGACGACGTCCTGCTCAAGGTGCTCGAGTCGGTTCCCGAGAAGGCCGAGGAGCGTGAGCCGGTCGCGAAAGCCGGCTGATCGGTTCCCACTTTTGCGATTTGCCATTTGCCATCGGTCATCTTGACATCTCAATGGCCATGCACGACATCTACGATCCGCCCCCCGCGCCCGTGGCCTTCAACCCGCCGAAGCCGGAGCGGCTGGTGTTCACGACCGGCGACGTCGTCTGCCTGGTCATGCTCTGCGCCGTCCTTTTTGTCGTCTCGATCGTTGCCTGGCGGGCCGAGCCGATGATGGCGATCATGACCGCGCTGGGCGGTTCGCTCGTGATCCTGGAGAGCTGGTTCACGGCGCTCGGCTTCTTGCACCGCCACCGGTCGCTCGGTGTCCGGGCGCGCTGGACCGTGTTCCTCGCGGCCCTGGTCCCCTGGCTCGTCGGCCTGGGGATCGCCGCGACCCTGATGCTCGGCCTGTTCCTCATCTCCGACTGGCTCTTCTGACTGACTCGTTCCGGCTCCCAACTCGACCCCGGGGACCGTCTCATGCCCGCCGCCGCCTCGACGCCGCTGCTCGACCCCGAGTTCCTCCACAAGCTCGAACAGCTCGAGCTGGTCAGCCGCAAGATCTTCGTCGGCCGGATGAAGGGCGAGCGCAAGAGCAAGCGGCGCGGGTCGTCGGTCGAGTTCGCTGACCACCGCAATTATTCCATCGGCGATGATCTCCGGCACATCGACTGGAACGTCTACGGCCGGCTCGACAAGCTCTTCCTCAAGCTCTTCCTCGAAGAGGAAGACCTCCACTTCTACACCCTGCTCGACACGAGCCTGTCGATGGACTTCGGCGACCCGACCAAGCTCCACTACGGCAAGCAGGTCGCGGCGGCGCTCGCGTTCATCGGCCTGGTGAACCATGATCGGGTCGTGCTCGACACGTTCAGCAGCCAGCTTGTACCGGGCATGCCCAGCGTGCGCGGGCGGTCGCAGATGTGGCGCGTCGTGCAGTACCTCGAACACCTGCAAGCCTCGGGCTCCAGCGACCTAACCGCCGCCGCGCGTGCGTTCGCCATCAAGCACGAGGGCAAGGGAATCGTCGTCGTCATCTCCGATTTCCTCGATAAGCACGGCTACGAGGACGCGCTCCGCTACCTCCTGGCCCGCAACATGGATATCTACGTCATCCACGTCCTGAGCCGGGAGGAAGTCGAGCCCGAGATTGTCGGCGACCTGCGGCTCGTCGATGCCGAGGACGACGACGTCGCCGAGATCACCGTCAGCGCCCCTCTGCTGAAATGTTACAAGGACAACCTCAACGCCTTCGTCGGTGGGCTGAAGGAGTGGTGCACCAAGCGCGGGATCACCTCCATCTTCACCACCAACCAGAACCCGTTCGACAAGCTGATTTTGAACTATCTGCGCGAGCGGGGACTCGTCAAATAGCCTCACCGAGACCGACGCATGGACATCAAGAACCCCTGGTATTTCTTCGTCCCGGCGGCTGCCCTCGTGGCCTACCTGCTCTCCATGATGATCCGCAAGCGCAAGGGGGAGCGGCCCGGCGTCCCGAACCGCGAGCCCGAGCTTTGATCCGAACCGAAACGACCGGACGCGAGGGTCGGCAGCATGAACTTCGGCAGGCTGAGCGTTTCAAACCTCAACTTCCCCGTCCAGTTCGCCAGCCCGCTCGGCGCGGTGGCGTGGGCGGTGCTCGCGGGGATTCCGGTCGGGATCATCGCGCTCTACTTCCTCAAGCTCCGCCGCCGCCCCGTGCAGGTGCCGAGTACCCTGCTCTGGAGGCGGAGCCTCGAAGACCTGCACGTCAACAGCCTGTTCCAGCGGCTGAGGCGAAACCTGCTCCTGTTCCTCCAGCTCCTGGCGGTCCTGCTGGCGATGCTCGCGCTGGCCGGGCCGCGGGTCAAGGGGACGACCGGCGAGGGGCAGCGGTTCATCCTGGCGATCGACAACTCGGCGAGCATGTCGGCCACCGACGTCGCGCCGAGCCGCCTGGCGCGGGCCAAGGACGAGGCGAAGAAGATCGTTACCGCGATGGAGAACGACGACCTGGCGATGGTCATCACCTTCTCCGACCGAGCGAAGGTCGTCTCGAACTACACGGGCGACCGCCGCTTGCTCCAGCGCCGGATCGACGCGATCGAGCCGACGCAGGCCTCGACTTCGCTCCGCGAGGCGCTCCAAGTGGCCGCCGGACTGGCCAACCCCTCGAAGCAGATCGGCGAGGGCGTGGTCGCCACAAAGGTCGGCCTCCCCAAGCTGATGATCTACACCGACGGCGGCTTCCCCGACGTCGAAGGGTTCAGCCTGGGGAACCTCGAGCCCGTGGTCGTCGTGATCGGCCCGCCCCCACCTCCCCTCCCCTCGTCCACCGACCCCAAGGCCCGGCCCGAAGCCAAGTCGCGGAACCCGTCCGACAACGTCGCCATCCTCGCCTTGCAAACCCGGCGCAACGAGGAGCGGCCCGAGGTCTACCAGGTCTTCGGCCGCGTCCATAACTTCCGCGCCGAGCCGGTCGAGACCGAGGCCCAGCTCTTCCGCCACGCCCCCGACCACCCCGGCGCTGCGGGAACGATGATCGACGCGATCGCCTTGAAGCTCTCCCCGCAGAGCGACCAGTCGTTCAAGTTCGACCTCCCCGACACCGGCATGGCCGAGCTGGAGGTGCGCCTGACCGTGACCGACGCCCTGGCGATCGACAACCGCGCCTACACCGTCGTCGGCAACCCGAGGAAGGCGCAGGTGCTCGTTATCACGCCCGGCAACCGCTACCTGGTGGATACCCTGCGGACGCCCACCGCCGTCGAGCGCGCCGATGTGGCCGTCGTCACGCCCGACGAGGCCAAGTCGGACGAGTACGCTCGGGGCATCAAGGCGGGCCGCTACGACCTGATCATCTACGACCGCGACCGCCCCGACACACCCCCCGAGGCGAACGCCCTCTACTTCGGCGTGTTACCCCCCGGCCCGGCCTACGCCAACGCGAAGATGGTCGAGCAGCCGGTGATCCTCGACTGGGATGTCGCCCACCCGCTCCTCCAGTTCGTCCGCGACCTGCCGACGGTCGCCATCCTCAAGGCGCTCTCGGTCGAGCTTCCGCCCGGCGCGACGGTCCTGATCGAGAGCAACCACGGGCCGCTCGCCTTCGTCGTCCCGCGCGAGGGTTACTCCGACACCGTCCTCACCTTCGCCCTGCTGGACGGCGACCACTTCAATACGAACTGGTACCGCAACATCAGCTTCCCGCTCTTCCTGTTCAACAGCCTGCAAGTGCTCGGCAACGCGCGCGAGTCGGTCGGCGACGAGATCCATCTCCCCGGCCAGCCGGTCATCCTCCGCGCCGACGTGCCGAGGGAGCAGATCAAGGTCACGTCGGCCGACGGCAAGACGACCCGGACGCTGACGAAGACCCCCCAGGGGACGTTCGTGGACAACGACACCGACGCCATCGGGCTCTATCACGCCCGCTGGGAGCCCGACGGCCTCTTGCCCTTCGCGGTCAACCTGTTCGACGGCCGCGAGAGCGACATCGCCCCCCGCGGCCTCGTTCCCGAGAGCGTCTCTCCCGCGCAGGCCGATGCCTACAAGATCAAGATCGGCTACAACCCCGTTGTCGGCACCCAGAAGGTCCGGCCGAGCTACAAGGACTGGTGGAAGTGGTTGACCGGCCTGGCGCTCGGCATCATCCTGATCGAGTGGTATATCTATAACCGGCGAGTTTATATTTGAGATCGTGGCTCAGAGGGCCGAATCGGCGACGCGGGCCAGATTGTCGCTTCCCGACTCGACCGGCTCGGCGACCCGGAGCACGAATCGGCTGATCTCGGGGACGCAGCCGCCGTAGCGGAGCGGGTGCTGGCCGCCGATCCCCTGGCTGACGTGTAGCAGCGTCGGGCCCGCGCGGAAGAAGCCGCGGTCGTATCGGCGCGAGTAGAGGCTGGGCATGAAGACCGGGCCGATCAGCGGGAAGCGGATCTGGCCACCGTGATTGTGGCCCGAGAGCATCAGGTCGATCCTCCAGCGGGCGGCCCACGCGAGCTGGTCGGGCGAGTGGCTCAAGAGGATGCGGAAGTCGGCCTCGGGCATCTCGTCCGGGTCGGGCCGGGGCCCCCAGGGATACGACGTCCCCCCCAGCGCGACCGTCGCCCCCTCGATCGCGATCCGGGTCCAGCATCCTTCCAGGTCGGTGAGACCGGCGTCGCGGATCGCCCGCCGAATGCGCCAGGCGTGGTGCGCGTAGTCGTGGTTCCCCAGGATCGCGAACGAGCCGAGCCGCCCCTGCACGCGCGAGAGCACCGGCGCGACCCAGGCGAGGCCGTCGTCGTGATCGACCAGGTCGCCGGTGAACAGGACGAGGTCGGCGTCCCACGACCCCGCCTCGTCGGCCACGAGCTCGAAGTAGCGTCGGCTGTACCAGGGCGCGAAGTGCAGGTCGGTGAGCTGGACGAGGCTCAGGCCGTCGCAGGACGAGGGGAGGCCCGGGAGGACGACCTCCCATTCGAGCTTGCGGAGCCGGAGCGACTCGTTGCCGGGCAGGCGGATCATCCAGGCGTGCCGACCCGTGCCGATGAGCGGCTCGGGGCCGTCTCTTTCGGTCAGGTCGAGCTCCGAGGCCCGGCCCGTGACCCCAACCGGCATGCGCCGCAAGCCGCGCGCGAGCGTGGCCGCCGGAAAGCCGACGAGCCCGATGCCGAGGCAGAGGAGCGCATAGACGCGGAAGGGCCACGACCAGGCGGACCACGAACCCCGGCTGACCTCCCACGCCATCAGCGCCGCGATCGCGAGCAGGGCCGACAGCAAGACGATCTTGGTGTACTTGGACCTCCGCTCGTCGAACCCGAGCGCGTGCGCCATGTTGATGAGGACGACGAAGAACCCCAGATGGCCCACGGCCAGGGGAACGACGATCAGCCAGTCACGACTCATGAGCGGGGGCCTCGGGGGACGGATTCTCCGGCCGCAACGTACGGTCGCCGGAGGGGGGCGGGGATGCTGAGGTGTGGTCCTGCAACGGAGAGGCCGGGGCGTGGTTGTCGGCCGGCGCCGGCGCGGCCGACGCCGGCTTCTCGGACGGGGCGGCGGGTCGGGTCGCTTGCTCGACCGCCTCCATCAGCCGATCGGCACGGAACGGCTTGTACAGCACAGTTTGCAGGCCCTCCTGCCGCGCCTTGACGATCGAGTGCGACGAGTCCCAGCCGAACCCTGTCATCAGGATGATCGGCACGCCCGGCTGCACGTCGCGGAGCCGGCGAAAGGTCTCGAACCCGTTGAGGTCGGGCAGGCGGATATCGACTAGGGCGGCGGAATAGGGAGTCTGCCGTGCCAGGGCGATCGCCTCGTGCGCATCACGGGCCGTCTCGACCGTCGCCCCGTGGCTGCCGAGCAGGTGGTGCGCCGAGCGGCGGATCATCTCGTCGGCATCGACGACCAAGATCCGGGCACTGGCCAGGCGCGGGGCCGGGCGGGGGGTGCTCAGCTTCGGCTCGGGCGCGATCGTCGAGCCGACCTTCTGGATCAGGCTGCGGATCTCCCGGGCGCGGTAGAGCAGGTGACGGAGTCGCGCGATGATGTCCTCGTCGTGGCCGGCGTAGCGGTCGAGCACGGTCGTCGCGTCGCTCAGGATATCATCGAGCGGCAAAGCCAGCTCGCGGCTGATCGCCTCGACCGACTGCGTCGCCGCGGTGAACTTCTCGGCCTGGAGCAATTCCAGGGTGTTCAGGGCCGAGGCGACGTTGCGGGCGTACATCTCGAGGAACTGGCGGTCGCGATCGTCGAAGGCGTTCGGCTGCTTGTTCTCGACGTTGAGCGTGCCGATGACCGTGCCGTGGTAGATCAGGGGGACGGTCAACGAGCTGCGCGCCCCTTCGGCGCCTTCGATATAGAGCGGGTCGTGCATCGTGTCGGGACAGAGGTAGCTCTGCCCGGTCGCCGCGACGAACCCGGTCACGCCGTTGTTCTCCTTGCGAGCGTACAGCTCGCGCGAGGCCGCGCTCGGCGTCATCCCCTCGGTCAAGAGCGGGACGAGCCGCCCCGTGGCGCGGTCGAGCAGGCGGATCTCGATGTAGTCGAGCCCGAGCAGGTCCTTCATGTGCCGGGCGATATTGTACTTGAGCAGGTCGGTCCGCTCCTCGACCCCCAGCTCCAAGAGTTCCTCGGGGGTCAGGTCGGCCAGCTCGTCGCCCGCCTTGTGGATCGCGTTGATCTTGAGCTGCTGCTGCGTCTCGCCAGTGATGTCGCGCGTCAGGGCAATCAGGTGCGTCAGCATCTCCGAGGCGTCGAAGACCGGCGTGACCGTGACGCGGAGGTAGCGGTTCGCGCCGATCCGGAGCGCCGTCGTCGCCGGGCTCTTCGAGGCGACGGCCGAGGTGAACGGGCACGGGTCGGGGCCGAGGACCTCCGGGTTGCCCAGCGTCCGGTAGAACTTGCTTCCGATCGTCTCGACGTTCGGGTCGCCCAGGGACTGGAACTCGGGGTTGGCCCAGATGATGCGCAGGTCGGGATCAACGACCGCGACGCCGTCGGAGATCGCGTCGAGGATCTCGTCGGCCTGGATCAGGAGCCCGGCCCAGCGGACCGCCGAGAGCTGGGCGGAATCGACGTAAACCCCGGCAAAGGGCTGCTCGCGGAGCAGGATGAGGGCGCGGGCTATCGTCCGCACCGAGACGACCTCGAAGTGATCGGCCAGGCGGTCGCGCGCCGAGGGGCCAGGGTGGGCGTCGCGCTCGATGACTAGGAGTCGAGGCTTCTCAGCCACACAGATCGCCCCCGCCAAAACGCAGCTCGCCCGGCCCGGCGTCGCGCCGCCCGAGACCTCCAACAATGAACCCATCGTACCGCCAATCCCTTCATCTCGGCAAGTCAAGCTACTCCCTCCCTGTGGAGAAACTAGGGAGGCTGGCGATTCTCCCGTACCGAGCGAAATGGGCTCGCCCGGGCCCTTAACCGCGCCCGGCCGACCTCGAGATCCTGGGCTGACCTGGCCGGCTTGACAGGAGTGGGAGATGCCCCTTAGCATCGCCCTCAGTCCTTTCGTATGGAAAAACGACGGCGGAGTCCAACCATGCGGCTGACCGAGCGCTTGACCGGACAGCACGGCGCCTTGCTGGTCGTCGACGTCCAAGAGAAGCTTATCTCACAAATCCTCGATCGCGAACGGGTGGTGGCGAACGCCGCCCGCCTGGTCAAGGCCGCTGACCAGCTCCGCATGCCGGTCTGGGCGACCGAGCAATACCCCCAGGGGCTCGGCCCGACCGTCCCCGAGCTGGCCGCGCTGATCCCCCATCGTCCCGCGAAGGCCACCTTCCAGTGCTGCGCTGTGCCGCAACTGCTCGAGCAGTTTTACGGCCGCCAGATCCGCCACGTGACCCTCGCCGGGATCGAGGCCCACGTTTGCATCGCCCAGACGGCGCTCGAGCTGCTCCGGCTCGGGTTCCACGTCCAGGTCCCGGCCGACGCCGTCGGGTCTCGGCACAAGCTCGATTGGGAGTTCGCCTTGCGGCGGCTCGAACACGCCGGCGCGATCATCTCGACCACCGAGGCCGTCCTTTTTGAATGGGTCGAGAACGCCGACCACCCCGCGTTCAAGGCGATCAGCGAGCTGATCAAGTCCTTCGAGGCATCGCGGGTCGAGAACGCCGGATGAGGCCCCCGAATTTTTTCGGTCAGGCCGCTTGCCGGGGGGTGGGTGTGGGAGTAAACTGAAACACTGACGTTCGTCAGAGTGGCATCACTCCTGTGCCTGCCGGAGTACCGAGCCGTGCGAGAGCTTGAGAGGCCGATCGGGCGCGTCTGGCGTCGGTTGCGGTTCCAGCGGTTCCTGGCCGCCGTGGTCTGGTGCTGGGGGGCGACCCTGGCCCTGGCGGCGGTGGCGATCGCGGTGGAGAAGCTGCTGCATCACCCCCTGCCCGGCGCCGACTGGGTCCCGTTCGCAGTCGCGGGGATCGTGGGGATGCTCATCGCGGCGCTCATCGCGATGGTCAGCGGCCCGAGCCGCGTCGATGCCGCGGTCGCGATCGACCATGCGTTCCACCTGAACGAGCGGCTCAGCACGGCCCTGACGCTCCCGGAGCCTTTGCGCGAGACGGCCGCCGGCCGGGCCCTCCTGGCCGACGCGGTCAAGCACGTCGCGGCGCTCGACGTCGCCGCCCAGTTCCCTCCGAGGTTCCCCCGCACGGCATGGGTCCCGGTGATCCCGGCGGTCCTGGCCGTCGCGCTCCTGTTCGTCCCCGAGTGGGCCCAGCAGCGCGCCTCGGCCCGATCGTCCTCGACGATCGAGAAAGAGGTCGTCGTCCACCAGACCAAGGCGCTCGGCAAGAAGGTCGCCAGCCAGCGCAGGGACCTCGACAAGAACAAGTTCGCCGAGGCGGACAAGCTCTTGGCCGAGATCGAGAAGGCCGCCGGCAACCTAGCCAAAGCCCCGCCCGCCCAGATGGACAAGGCGCTCGTCGAGCTGAATAAGCTGACCGACGCCCTCAAGAATCGCCAGAAACAGCTCGGCTCACCTGAGCAGATCAATCGCCAGCTCCAGCAGCTCAAGCCGATGGCCAGCACCGGCCCCGCCGACGACTTCGCCTGCAGCATGGCCAAGAGCGACTTCCAGAAGGCCGCCGAGGACCTCAGGAAGCTGCAAGAGAAGCTGCTCTCGGGCAAGATGATCGAGGCCGACAAGAAGGCCCTCCAGAAGCAGCTCGCCGAGATGGCCAAGCAGCTCCAGAGGCTCGCCAACTTCGACCAGCGCCGCCAGCAGCTCGAAGAGGCCCGCAAGAACGGCGGCCTCTCGAAGGAGGAGTTCGACCAGCAGATGGCGAAGCTCAACGAGCAGGCCAAGAACATGAAAAAGCTCCAGCAACTCGCCTCGAAACTCGGCCAGGCGGAGCAGAACCTCACGCAGAACGACCTCAAAAAAGCCGCCGAGTCGCTCGGCATGAGCCAGCAGCAGCTCGCCGAGATGGCCAAGCAGCTCCAAGAGCTTCAGGCGCTCGACGGCGCCCTGGCCGACCTGCAAGATGCCAAGAACGGCATGACCGGTGACAAGATGAACCAGCTCGGCGAGGGTCTGGGCGACATGGGAATCTTGGGCGAGAACCGCAAGAACGGCCGGAACGGGCTCAGCCGGGGCCGAGGCCAAGGCGACCGCCCCGAGGCCCCCGACTCGACCGCCACCTATAAAACCAAGGTCAAGCAACAGTTCAAGAAGGGGCGGGCCGTCCTTGAAGGCTCCTCGCCCTTCAACACCCCCATGAAGGGCCAGAGCGTCATCGACATCCAGGGCGAGCTGGCCACCTCCGAGGGCCTCTCGGCCGACGCCCTGACCAACCAGAAGATCCCCAAGAACGTCGAGAGGCACATCCGGGGCTACTTCGATCAGATCAACAAGGGCAAATAATCGCGGTCGAGAAGGCAAACGGCCCCCGGGATGACCTCGCCCGGGGGCCGTCGCGTTTGTCGGATCATCACCCTTGCAAGGCCGGGGATCGTCTGTCATCTTCGGGGGCATGCCGACGGACCTCCACGAGCCGCCTCCAAGGGGATGACATGGCCATCAACGACAGACGCAACGCGATCCTCGACGAGGTCCTCGCGTTCAACCGCGACCGCAAGCCGAAACGAGTCCGGCTCAAGCTCCAGCGGATGGACGAGGGCCCGTTCCCCTTCTTCCGCGGTACGGACCACCTGTTCGCCCGCGCCTGGCCCGAGCTGAAGCCCCCCAACGTCGGGCCGACGACCCTCCTCTGCGGCGACCTTCACCTGGAGAACTTCGGCGCGTACCGGAGCGACGACGGCGATTACCTGTTCGACATCAATGACTTCGACGAGGCACTGGTCGCCCCGGTCGGCCTCGACCTGGTGCGCTGCACGGCCAGCATCCTGCTGGCGGCCAAACAGTGGCGGCTCTCGCCGTTGCAGGCGGCCGGGATGGCCCTGGCGTTCCTCGATCATTACCGTTCGGCCCTGACCACGACGCCGCGCGCGCATTTGATCGATTTGGCGGCACCGCACAGCGATCGAGGAGCGGTCTGGGACCTGCTCGGCGCGACGGCCCTGGGCTCCCACCTCGCCCTGCTCAACCACCACACCGAGTTGACCAAGGGCGGGACCCGGCGGATCATCCGGGCCAAGGGGAAGCGTCCCGCGATTGGTGAGAAGCGCGCGGAGCAGATCCGCTTGGCCGTCGAGCAGTACGGGAAGGATACGCCAACTCCCGGGGCCTACAAGGTCCACGACGTCACGGCACGAATCGCGGGGATCGGCAATATCGGCTTGCGCCGGTATCTCGTGCTGATCGAGGGGGATCGATCGCCCGACCAGAACCGGCTCCTCGACATCAAGGAGGCGCGCCCGTCCTCGCGGCCAAGGGAACGCCGCCGCGCTGACCCGGTGGGCCGCCGGACCCACCCTCGATTCCATGCTTGCCGCCGCCGTCCGGTTCGCCGAGCGGACCCGGATCGAATTCAAGGAGTTCCACCGCGCCCTGAGACAGCCCGGAGCCTTGCCCAAGCCCTTGCGTCCCAAGCGGACCGCGCGGGGGATGTGATGCGCTCTCTCGATTGCCTCTGGCCAATGCGAGGAGGGCCGCCTGCTCCCTCGCGGCCGATCCATCGGGTAGACACGTCGGTACCGCCGTCGCAGTCGGTGACGAAGGTGACGCCGCGGGCCGTTCAGCCGCGGTCGTCGCGGGCGCTGGTGGGCCCATCGAGGAGCTTCTCGATCGACTTGACCAGCTTCTCCATGGCGAACGGCTTGCGGATGTAGTCCTTCACGCCGAGCATCTCGGCATAGGCGCGGTGGCGGCTCCCCTCGTTGCCGGTGATCATGATCGTGGGGATCAGGCCGCCGGGGCGCCCCTTGAGCTTCTCCAGGACGAGGAACCCGCTCTTCTTGGGCATCATCATGTCGAGGACGATCAGGTCGGGGTTCTCGCGCTCGGCGAGGGTCAGGCCGGCGTTGCCGTCGCGGGCGACGATGATCCGGTACCCCTTGTTCTCGAGGACCGTCCGCATCGACTCGATGATCTCGTTATCATCATCGACAAGAAGGATCGTTCTGAGTGGTGGGGGCATGACTCTGGCTCCGGCCTCGGTTCCGCTCGCCTCGTGGGAGGGATCAACGGTTATCATAAACCGCCGCCGCGGTCGGGGCAAGATTGGGCGATCGCCGAGGATGTCGGCCGGTGTCATCTTCGGGTCGAGCTTCGCCAGGTCGGGGCCAATCTCGTTGCCGACGCCGTTGAGGTGGAAAGGGGCCTCCGAATTCGCTATTGTCTTCCAGCAAGGCTGAAGGGTGGGACGGGATAGGGGATACGGCCAGGGAGGCGAGCCATGAACGTTGCCCATCTGCTGAGCGAGGCGGCGAAGGATCGGCCCGATCACACCGCGCTCCGTTTCGAAGACTGCGCCTTCACCTATGAGGAACTCGACCGCCTCACCGACCGCGCCGCCAGTGCCCTGACGGGCCTCGGGGCGGGCCGGGGCGAGGTCGTCGCGATCTTCCTGGACAGCGGCCCCGAGCTGCTCGTCGGCTACCTGGGCGCCTTGAAAGCTGGGGCCGTCCCGAACGTCGTGAACGCCGCGCTGCAGCCGGAGGAGGTCCGCCACGTCGTCGCCGACTCGGGCGCCCGGGTCCTGATCACCGATCCCGACCGCTGGGCCGCGCTCGGGCCGGTCCGGGACGGGCTGGGCGTCCGGCACGTCCTCTTGACCGGCGGCGAGCCCGCCGACGGCGCGCATTCCTTCAACACGGTCCTGGCCGCCGCCTCGGACCGCTTTGCAACCCTGGACCTCGACCCCGGCGCCCTGGCCAGCCTGCTCTACACCTCGGGCACGACCGGACATCCCAAGGGGGTGATGCTCACCCACCGAAACATCCTCGACAACGCCCGCCAGTTTTCGCGCATCCACTACGCGGCCGACGACCGCCTGCTGATCGCGGCCCCGCTGTTCCACAGCTGGGGCCTGATCAGCGGCGTGCTCGGCATCTCCGCCGTCGGGGGGACGGCCGTCCTCATCCGCCGGTTCCAGACCGAGCCGGTGCTCGACCTGATCGAATCGGCCCATCCGACGATCTTGATGGCCGTGCCGACGATGGTCAACTTCATGGCCAAGTCGCCGACAATCGCCCGGCGCGACCTGTCGAGCCTGCGCGTCGTCCTCAGCGCCGCGGCCCCGATGCCCTTGGAGCTGATCGAGGTGCTCCAGCGCCACTGGGGCGTCGGCTACGCCGAGTCCTACGGCCTGACCGAGACCAGCCCGGTGATCACGACGACCACCGCTCGCGAGCTGCGCCCCGGATCGTGCGGCCGGGCGATGGGCGACACCCGACTCAAGGTGGCCGACCCGCTCGGCAACCCCCTGCCGGTCGGGTCGGTCGGCGAGCTCTTGGCCCAGGGGACGGCGATCTCGGCCGGCTACTACCA
>JBKOZB010000194.1:0-15616 GCA_046744225.1 Planctomycetota bacterium
GCCTTCAACTCCACGCGCGCCTGGGCCGAGGGTTCAGCGGGCATTGAGCAGCCCTCTCTCGATCGGTGAAGCGGCGACGCCGCGCGAACGGTTGGGATCAGATCGTCCGAACGGATGTCCTCGATTATAAAAAAGCGGAAACCTCCCGAACAAGTCGATCCAAGGATCAACACGAGCCGATGATCGAATCGGGGACTGCGGGGCCTCAGTTGGCCGGCCGTGGCGGCGTGGCGTGTTCGCCCTCGGTGGCCCGCCAGAGCGCAATCCGCCTCAGCGCGGCCTGCGCCGCCTGGATCTCGTCGCTCCCCTCGGCCTCGAACTGCTGCCCGATGGCGCGACGGCCGACGAGCGGGATCAGGCAATGGAACCGGACCCGGCCCCCCGGCTCCCCCTCGATGCCGTACCGGGCGACGCCCAGCGCGCGCATCTGGCGGCGCAGTTCCGCCCAGTCGCCGGCGGGCCGGGGCTCGGGCTCGGACGGGGACGTCGGTTCGAGATCCTGAGGCACGCGGGCGATGGCCGGGTCGGGCGGCTCGGTGGTCTCGGCCTTCGGCTCGGCGGTCGCCGCGCGGGCGTAGGGCCGGGGGGGCACGGCCGCCGCGGGGGCCGAGTCGGGCAGGTCGCTCCAGGGGGGGTCCGGCTCCCCGGCGGCCTTGTCCTCGTCCTTGTCCTTCGCGACCGGCGGTTCGAGCCTGGGGAGGGCGGATCGGTCCTCCGACGCGGGCTTCGGCGCCTCGTCCGGGGGCTTCGGGCTCGCCGGCTCACCACCGACCTTGAGGAAGAGGTCCTTGGGGTCGAGCGGCCCCGGGGCGTTGGGCGCGGGCACCGTCGCCGGGGCGGGCTGGGCGCTCGCCGCGTCCAGGGTTTCTGTCTTGGTCACCGCGGGGCCGGGCTGAGCTTGGGTCTGGGACGGGTCGGAGCCGGGCTTGGTCTTGGCAGGGTCGGGCTGAGGGGGCTCGATCACCAGGGTCGGGACCGGCATCGACGGGCTCTCGCCGTTCGAGGCCGATGCGCCGGCGGCGGGCGGGTCCTGGTTCTTCTCGGGGACCGCCGCGTCCTCGTCGCTCGTCGCGAGGCGGCCGACCTTCGCTTGCACCCAGCGGAGCCCGGGGCCGTTGATTGCAGCCCCGCCCGCGAATGCGGCGGCGACGAGCACGATGGAGAAGAGCACCTTGCCCACGGAAGCGGCCTCCCTGCCCTGTCCTGCCCTGACACGCACCTCTCGCCCGGCTCGCCTGACTTCGGAAAAAGACCGGGCTGGCCTCAAGGGTTCGTCCTCCTCTGACGAATACCCTCCGGGTTCGGGTCGGTATTTGACCCAAGACGGCGGAGTTAGGCAAGAGCAGTCCGCGCCTCGGACTCTCGACGATGGGAACGGCGGGCTGTTATGCTGGATGCCATGCTCGGGACGATCTGGATGGTGATCACGTTCCCGTTCCGCCTGATCCTCTGGGTGGTCGAGATGCTCGGCCGCCTGACGGGGCTGATCCTCGGGTTCGCGCTGATGGTGCTCGGGGTTGCGCTCTGGGCCGGGCCCCTGTTCCTGCTCGGCATTCCCCTGTTCGTCGTCGGACTCCTGCTCACGCTCCGTTGCTTGGGCTGAGCCATGCCAGCGATCTACCTCGACCACAACGCGACGGCGCCGCTCGACCCCGAGGTCTTCGAGGCGATGCGGCCGCATTTCCTGGCGGGGGGGAACGCCGAGAGCCGGCACGCCGCCGGCCGCGCCGCGCGGCGGGCCTGGGAGCACGCCAAGGAGACCGTCGCGCGAATTCTCGGGGCCGACCCTCCGGAGGTGATCTTCACTTCGGGGGGGACGGAGGCGAACAACCTGGCGATCTTCGGCCTGTTGGCGGGATCGGAGCGCGAGCCGGAGCACGTCGTCTCCAGCCCGATCGAGCACCCGGCGGTCGCCGAGCCGGTCGCCCGGCTCGAAGCGGACGGCGTCGCGGTCGATCGTCCGGCCGTGAGCCGCGAGGGGGTCGCCGACGCCGACGCGATGGCCGCGGCCTTTCGGCCCGAGACGCGGCTGGCGACCTTGATGCTGGCCAACAACGAGACCGGGGCGCTCCAGCCGGTCGCCCGCCTGGCCGATCGGGCGCGCGAGCATGGCGTCGCAGTCCACACCGATGCCGTGCAGGCCGTCGGACGCGTGCCGGTCAATTTCCACGCGCTGGGCGTCGCGACGCTGGCGGCCAGCGCGCACAAGTTCCACGGCCCAGTCGGGGTCGGGCTGCTCCTGGTCCGGAGCGGGGTCCGGCTCCGCTCGCGGCTCTTCGGCGGCGGCCAGCAGCAAGGGCGGCCGGGGACGGTCGCGGTGCCGCTGGCGGTCGGGCTGGCCGAGGCCCTGAGGCGCTGGCAGGCCGAGGCCGGTGCGCGGATGGCCCGCTGGGTCGCGCTGCGGGACCGGCTCGAAGCGGGGCTCGCCGCCGCGCTCGGGGCCGACCGGGTGGTGCGGAACGGGCCGAGCGACCCCGCGCTGCGCTTGCCGCAGACGGTCAACCTCGGCTTCCCCGGTCTCGACGGCGACGCGCTCCTGATGCAGCTCGACCTGGCCGGGATCGCCGCGTCGCTCGGCTCGGCCTGCGCCAGCGGCTCGACCCGCCCCTCGCCCACCCTAGTCGCCATGCGCGTGCCCGACGACCGGCTCCGCTCCTCGGTCCGCTTCAGCCTCGGGGCCGGGACCACCGAGGCCGAGATCGAGGCCGCCATCATCCGGATCGCCGAGATCGTGGACCGGATCACGGCGGCCGCCGAGGTCTCCGGCTGATCCACCATTTATGCCAATCGCGCCTTGAGCCGCGCGGCGGCGGACCTTACAATCAAGGTGAGGGGAACTTGGCGGAGCGAGTGGAGGGGTGGTCCTTGAGCGTGTGGAACGACCCGGCCCTGAGCGGCCGGCGCGACCGGCTGATCGACACCTTGAGGGGGTACGGTCGGGTGGCCGTGGCCTTCTCGGGGGGCGTGGATAGCACGGTCGTCGCGCAGGCCGCACGGATCGCGCTCGGCGACGCGGCGATCGCCGTGACGGCCGTCTCCGACAGCCTGGCCGAGGGAGAGCGGGAGGAGGCCGAGGCGCTCGCGCGGCGGATCGGGATCAGACACCGGGTGATCCGGACCGAGGAGTTCGCCGACCCGAACTACCGGCGCAACCAGCCCGACCGCTGCTACTTCTGCAAGAGCGAGCTGTACGGGCGGCTGTCGGGTCTGCTCGGCGAGTTGGGCGTGGACGTGATCGCCTCGGGGGCGAATGCCGACGACGCGGGCGACCACCGCCCCGGCATGCGGGCCGCCGACGAGAACGGCGTGCGCCACCCGTTGCAGGAATGCGGGCTCGGCAAGGCCGAGGTTCGCGCCCTGGCCCGGGCCTGGGACCTGCCGACCTGGGACAAGCCGGCGACCCCTTGCTTATCGAGCCGGATCGCCTACGGCGAGGAAGTGACCCCCGAGCGCGTCCGGTTGATCGACCAGGCCGAGCACTGGCTCCGCGAGCGCGGGTTCCGCCTGCTCCGGGTCCGCTACCACAAGGGCGACCTGGCCCGCGTCGAGGTCCCGGTCGAGGAGCTTCCCCGCCTGACCGCTCCCGAGCTCCGCGATGCGATGGTGCGGACCTTCCGCGCGCTCGGCTTCAAGTACGTGACCCTGGACCTCGAAGGCTTCCGCTCCGGGAGCCTGAACGCGGTGATCCCCCTGGAGAGCTGCCGGCCGCCGGCGGCGAAGGTCTGAACGGCACGGCGGTCCTCGCCACCCGAATCATCCCCCGAGTGATCCCGTTGGTTGATTGATTTGGCTCCCTTCGGACGGAATGTCCTCATGCCTCGGGCAACTTGCCGCTGCGGCCACACCCTGAAGATCCCCGACGACGCCCCCGAGCGGGTCGTCTGTCCGCAGTGCGGGGCCAAGATCCGGGTGCGCCGGAAGGGCCCTCGGCTCGACGACGGCGACGGCTTCATCCGGTTCCCCTGCCCGTGCGGACGCCGGCTGAAGGTGAAGGTCGATTCCGACGCGGAGCCGCCCGAGGCGGGCAGGTGCCCCGACTGCGGCCGGATCGTCCCCGTCCCCACGCGGCCGTCGTCGAGCGGGACCCTCGCCACCGGCCACCCTGAGTCGACGACCGAGGAGCTGTCTACCGCCGACCTGGCGATGCTCGACGCATGGTCTCGGCACCGGCAGGCCGTCGCGCCGGCCCAGGCCGTCGCCACAACCACCCATCCGGCGGAAGCCCTGACCGGCCCGCACCCGGCCCCCGCCCCTTCCGCTTCGGCCGTCAAGATCGAGGCGGGCCTGCGTGTCTGCTCTCGCTGCGGCAAGCCGGTCCACCTCAACGCCATCTCCTGCCGCGCGTGTGGCGCGCACGTGCCTAAGAGGTGATGACGGATGACCGGTGGCCAATGCCGAGGCGGACCTCGCCATCTGTCATCCGCCATCTGTCATGTGCCATCTGTCATTTGCCATCGATCCGGGGCTCGGCCGGGACAAGGCTCGAGAACCGGCCGGCGGCCTCGTCCCAGATGGCGGTGTGGCGCGGTTCGTAGACCGTGACGGGGAATGAGCGGGCGATGATGGCGCGGGCGTCGGCCAGCGAGCCGATCCGGCCCCGGCCCATCGCCTGGAGCAGCACGTTGCCGACGGCGGTCGCCTCGACCGGGCCGGCGTGGACAGGCCGGCCGCAGGCGTCGGCGGTGAACTGGCAGAGCAAGGGATTGCGGGTCCCGCCCCCGACGACGTGGACGATCCGGATCGTCGTGCCGAGGATCGCTTCGAGCCGCTCAATGGTCCAGCGATACTTCAAGGCCAGGCTTTCCAGCGCGCAGCGGACGAACCCGCCCTCATCGCTCGGCGGCGTCTGGCCCGTCTTCGCGCAGACGGCGGCGATCCGGGCGGGCATGTCGCCCGGCGCGAAGAAGGACGGGTGGTCGGGATCGACCAGGGCAGCGAACGGCTTCGTGGCCTCGGCGCGGGGGATCAAGTCCTCGTACGTCCAGTCGCGCCCAGCGCGAACCCAGGTCCGGCGGCACTCCTGGACCAGCCAGAGGCCCATGATGTTCTTGAGCAGCCGGGTCGTGCCGGCCACGCCCCCCTCATTGGTGAAGTTGGACCGCAAGGTCTCGGCCGTGATGACCGGCCGGGGGACCTCGACGCCCAAAAGCGACCACGTCCCCGAGCTGAGATAGCACCAGTCGGGAGGCCCGATCACGTCCACGACCCCGGCCGGACGGGCGACGGGCACGGCGGCCACGGCGCTGGCCGTGTCGTGGGTCGCGGGGGCCAGGACGGTCAAGGCGCGGCCGATCCCGACCTCGGCGGCGACCGACTTGCGCAACGGGCCGATCTCGGTGCCCGGATTGATCAGCTCGGGGAGGATCGCGCGCGGCAGGTCGAGCGCCTGGCAGAGCGCGTCGGACCAGGCGCCGGTCCTCGGGTCGAGCAACTGCGTGGTCGAGGCGTCGGTCCGCTCGCCGGCGCGGCGGCCGGTCAGGAGCCAGGCGAATAGATCGGGCATCATCAGGAGCGTCTCGGCGACCTCCAAGAGCGGCGAGTTCGCCAGCCGGAGCGCCAGGAGCTGATAGACTGTGTTGAACGGCAGGAATTGCAGGCCGGTGATCTCATAGATCCGGTCGCGCGGGACGCGGCGGAAGGCGGCCTCATGCATGCCTTCGGTGCGGGCGTCGCGGTAGTGGACCGGGTTGCCCAGGAGCGTGTCGCCCCGGCCGACCAGGCCGAAATCGACGCCCCAGGTGTCCACGCCGATGCCGTCGAGGTTCCGGTCGACCGCGGCCACCTTGCGCAGCGCGTTCTTCATCTCGTCGAAGAGGCGAGGGAGATCCCAGTGGAGCGTGTCGAGCATCCGGACCGGCCCGTTGGGGAAGCGGTGGACCTCCTCCAGCGCGAGCTGCTCGCCGTCGAACCGGCCGAGCAGTCCCCGGCCGCTCTCGGCCCCCAGATCGAGGGCCAGGTAATCCACCGTCTCGCCCATGGCCCATCCGACCTTTCGACAATCGTGGCAAATCGTCTTCGAGGAGCCTCGTCGGAGGGGGCCAGGCCCGCACCATCCCCCGGCCCGCCATCATAGCTCGGCCGGCGCGGGGGACAAGGGCGCGGTCCGGTCCGCCGGCCGGGCGGTTTTTTTTCGTCGTCATCGCGGGCGGGGCTGTCCAGTTCTCGGCGATACGACGTACCTATCTCGTGGATGACGGCCGATCCGGGGCGTACCGCCTCTCAGATGGCGGGGAGGTCGCTTTTTCACCCTCCTCCCGGGTTTTTCCACACTCCTTGGGGCTTGTCCAAAGGTCCGCTCATGCCGCGCGCGAAGAAGTATACCAAGGACGACGTGATCGCCATTCTCCAACAGAGCGAAGGGCGTCTCAGCCCCGTCTCGTATCAACCGGGCCACACGCTGGCGCGGCACGTTCTGATCGGCGACCTTCAACTGTCGGATCGCTTGAGGGCGACCTTGGGACAGACGACCCCCGCCCGCCCGATCCTCGTGGACCCGAGCGGGCAGGTGGTCAACAAGGCCCTGCACCGCGAGATCTGGAAGGAGCGTAATCCCGGCCTGAACTCGAAGACGGCCAATGCGGACTACGACCGGATCTTCGTCGGCGACTCCGTGCCCAAGGCCGGGGCGTTCACCGACCTCCAGCAGGCGGGCGTCTTGGGCCGA
Source organism: Planctomycetota bacterium (assembly GCA_046744225.1). Taxonomy (GTDB): domain Bacteria; phylum Planctomycetota; class Planctomycetia; order Isosphaerales; family Isosphaeraceae; genus JBKOZB01. The sequence continues at coordinate 6,665 of JBKOZB010000194.1, forward strand.
TTCGCCCTGAACTCGAGGGACGGGCAGAGCAAGCTGGCGGAACTCGACACCGGGCCGTCCAACCGCGTCGAGATCGAATATTCCGTCATCAATCTCCACAACCTGGAAGGCGAATGGAGGATGCGCTATGTCGAGAAGGGCAACGACATTCCGTCGATGAGGGTGTTCACCACGGTCTTCATGATCGTCGATCGGCTGGACCCGGACATGATCCACATCCAGACGTTCTTCCCCGTGGCCTGATCGTCAGACGGCCTGCACTTCCCGCGGGATCGCCTCGCGCCAGTACTGGAGCATGTCGGCGAGGGTCCGGGCGATGGAAAACCGTGGCGCCCAGCCCGTGGCGCGGCGGAGCTTGGTCGCGTCGGCGACGAGCAAGGGCTGATCGACCGGGCGCACCCGCGCGGGATCGACGGAGACGTCGATCGGGGCCTGCGCCTGCGCGGTCAGGGTGTCGAGCGCGTCGGCGAGCTTGACCCCCTGGCCGGAGCCAAGGTTGTAGATCTCGCCCGCGACGCCCCGCTCGGCGAGCAGGCGGTAGCCCCGGACGACGTCGCGAACGTCGGTGAAGTCGCGGACGACGTCGAGGTTGCCGACCTCGACGCGCGCCTTGCGCCTGGCCTCGACCTCGGCGACCTGGCGGGCCAGGCCGCTCAGGACGTACGTCGGCGACTGGCGCGGGCCGGCGTGGTTGAACGGGCGGACCATCACGACGTCGGTGCCATGCGTCAAGAAGTGTTGGACGCCGAGCAGGTCGGCCGCGGCCTTGCTCGCCGCGTACGGGTTGTTGGGCCGCAACGGGCAGCTCTCGGTGACGGGCAGGTGCTCGGGAGCGGGGTTGCCGTAGCAGACGCCCGAGCCGACCAGGACGACGCGCGGCGCCTGGCCCGACGCCTTGACCGCTTCGAGCAGGTTCAACGCCCCGCCCAGGTTCAACGCCCAGGTGCCGCGCGGGTCGGCGACGCTCGCCTGCGGGTTCGCCTGCGCGGCGAGGTGGTAAATGACCTCGGGTTGCTTCCGACCGATCAGGTCGGCCAGGTCGGCCCCGTCGATCGCGGCCAGGTCGCACCGCTCGATCCGGACCTGACGCGCCAGGTGTGCCAGCTCGGCGGGCCAGCGCCCCGAGGCCGACAGGCCCACCACGAGGTCACCCGACTCGATCAGGTGCTCGGCCAAATGCCCGCCGACGAATCCCGAGACCCCGGTCACCAGCACTCGCATGGCCGCGCTCTCTCACTCGTTCGTTGGGTGCGTGAAACGTACCAAGTCCCTGAAACCAAAGAAGATCGGTGCGTGGAACGCACCCGACGGTCAAATCACCGACGTCAACGCCCGGCCCGGTACGCTCCCGAGCGGACCCGCTCGACCCAGTCGGTGTGGGTGCGGTACCAGTCCACGGTCGCGGCGAGGCCCTCCTCGAAGACGACGGTCGGGCGCCAGCCCAGCTCGGCCTCGGCCCGGGAGCAATCGACGGCGTAGCGGCGGTCGTGGCCGGGGCGGTCGGTGACGTGGCAGATCAGCGATTCGGGCTTGCCGGTCAGCTTGAGCACCGCGCGGGTCACGTCGAGGTTGAACCGCTCGCTCCGGCCGCCGAAGTTGTAGACGACGCCGGGCCGACCGCGCCGCAGCACGGCGTCGATGCCGCGGCAGTGGTCGGTCACGTGAATCCAGTCGCGCACCTGGCGGCCGTCGCCATAGACCGGCAAGGGGATATCGGCCAAGGCGTTGGTGATAAACAACGGGATCAGCTTCTCGGGGAACTGGTACGGACCGTAGTTGTTCGAGCAGCGGGTGATGACCGTGTCCATGCCGTGCGTGTGGTGCGCGGCGCGGACGAGCAGATCGGCCCCGGCCTTGCTCGCGGCGTAGGGGCTGTTCGGGGCGAGCGGGGTCTTCTCGGTGAACGGGGGGTCGTTGGGCCGGAGTGTGCCGTAGACCTCGTCGGTCGAGACCTGAACGTACCGGGGCGGGTCGGCCGCGCGCGCGGCGTCGAGCAGGCATTGCGTGCCGACGACATTCGTGCGCAGGAAGGGCATGGCATCATCGATCGAGCGATCGACGTGGCTCTCGGCCGCGAAGTTGACGACCGCGTCGAACCCCTCGGCCACCAGCTCCATGACCAAGGGTCGGTCGGCGATGTCGCCCTGGACGAACCGATAGCGCGGCTCGTCGTCGAGCCCCGCGAGGTTGTCGGGATTGCCGGCATAGGTCAGCGCGTCGAGGTTCGTGATCTCAAAATCCGGGTAGGCTTCGAGTTCCAGCCGAATGAAGTTCGCGCCGATGAACCCGCAGCCGCCCGTGACGAGGATTCGTTTCATCGCAAGGGTACCCTCCCGCCGCTAACCTATCCGCCCGGGGCGTTCAGGGCAAGGCGGGTTGAGATGATCAGCCGATTCCCCTACGATGGATGATGCCTCGGGTCAACCCCGGCGTGTGGAGCGGAACCAATGGCCGTATTGACCATCGAAGATATCTACGGGTCCAGTTCGCCAATCCCTTCAGCGCTTGAGGCGCTCGGGAGGCGCTTGCCGCTGACGCGCGGCTCCTCGCCCCCTTCGAGCGGCTGGCCGACGCGCGCAGCGTCGAGGCGGGCCTGGATCTGGGCGGCGTAGTCGGGCGAGAGCTCGAAGCCGAGATAGCGGCGGCCGAGCTTCTTGGCAACGACGAGCGTCGTGCCGCTGCCGGCGAACGGGTCGAGCACGACCTCGCCCTCGTTCGAGCAGGCGCGGACGATCCGACCCAAAAGCTGCTCGGGCATCTGGCAGCCGTGCCAACCGGCGCGCTCCTTGAAGGTGCCGCAGACACGGGGGAAGTACCAGGTGTCGCCGCCCTTGGCGAAGCCGTCGGGGACGTCCTGCGGGCGCAAGATCCAGGTGTCGTCGGGGACGCGCCCCTTGGGATGTGCCCGCGCGTCGTCGTAGACCAGTTGTCGCGCCGAGGGGACGCGGATCGCCTCGTCGTTGAAGGTGAAGCGCTTCGGGTCCTTGACGAAGTAGAACAGGTGCGCGTGGCTCCGGCTGAACTTCTTGGTGCAGTGGACGCCGAAGGTGTAGTACCAGATGACCCAGTTCCGCAAGGTCAGGCCCATGTCGCGGTGGAAGATCACCTTCAGCTCGGCCGCGAACTCGTCGCCGATCGCCAGCCAGAACGTGCCGTCCGACTTGAGCGCCCGGACGACCTCGCGGGCCCACCGGCGGGTCCAGTCGAGGTAGTGGTCGGCGTCGCGGCGGTCGTTGTAGATGTCGTAGTCGTAGCCGATGTTGAACGGCGGGTCGGCGAAGACGAGGTCGATCGACCCCGTCGGGACTTTTCGGAAGTGTTCGAGGCAGTCGCCCGGGTGGAGTCGGCCGAGGGCCAAGCCGAGGTCGAGGGCCATGCGCGCTCACTCCTGCTTAATCGTCATTGTCAGGCGGGGGACCGGCCTCGCCGTTGCTCGGGCCGGAGCCGGAGCTTCGGCCGCCGTTGCCTTCGGTGTCGTCGATCCGGAACTCGGCGAGCTTCTTGTGTAGGGTGTTGCGGTTGATGCCGAGGCGGGCGGCGGCCTTGATCTGAACGCGCTCGCAGGCCTGGAGCACTTGCTGGATCAGCTCGCGCTCGACCTGGCCGACGATCCGGTTGTGCAGGTCGTTGGCGCCGGGGCCGGCGGCGCGGATGCCCTGGCGGACCAGCTCGGAGGTCAGGGCCCCGAGGTCGGTCCCGCGGGAACGGATGGGTCGGGGGGCGGCCTCGCCCCGCAGTTGCGGCGGCAGGTGCTCGACGGTCAATTCGGAGCCGACGCCCAGGATGACCGCCCGCTCGACGTAGTTCTGAAGCTCGCGGACGTTCCCCGGCCAGTCGTGGTCGCGGAGCAGGCGCATCGCGTCGGGGTGGACCCGCCGCACCTCGCGCCGGTTCTGCTCGGCGTAGCGCTTCAGGAAGAAATCGACCAGGAGCGGGATGTCCTCACGCCGCTCGCGCAGGGGGGGCAAGTAGATCGGGACGACGTTGAGGCGGTAGTACAGGTCCTCGCGGAACCGGCCGGCGTCGATCTCGTCGAGCAGGTCGCGGTTGGTTGCGGCGACGATCCGGGTATCGACCTTGACGGTGCGGATGTCGCCGACGCGCTCGAACTCGCCTTCCTGCAGGACGCGGAGCAGCTTGAGCTGGAGCTTGGGGGTGGTGCTGTTGATCTCGTCGAGGAAGATGCTGCCGGTGTGGGCGGCCTCGAACCGGCCGGTCCGGTTATCGACGGCGCCGGTGAACGAGCCCTTGACGTGGCCGAACAGCTCGCTTTCGAGCAGGCTCTCGGTCAAGGCACCGCAGTTGACGCGGATGTACGGGCCGGAGTAGCGCGGGCTGAGGTCGTGGATGGCGCGCGCGATGAGTTCCTTGCCCGTGCCGGTCTCGCCGACGATCAGGACGCAGGCGCGCGAGGGGGCGACCTGGTGAGTCGTCCGGAAGACCTCGGCCATGGCCGAGCTGGTGCCGATGATGCCCGGCAGGGTGGAGTTGTCCCCCCGGCGGGGCGGATTCCGATCGTAAGGGATGGCCATCGCCGCGCGTCCTTCCCGGGGCCCCGACGGCCGCACAGGGCGCCTCGGCCGCCGAGCCCGTCTCCTTCAGTCTGGGGGCTGGTTCCAGGTTCTCAGGTGCGGTGCGGGAGAGACACCGATGGCGAACAGGTCATGATTTGGCTTCGTCTCCTCCTTCGCCTTCGGCCGAAGGAGCGGTGGGCGTGGGCGCCAAGCCGGGCACCTCAGGCGGGTTCGCGGCCGGGGCGGCCGCCGGGGCTGCGCCCGGCGCCGGAGGCGCCAGGGCGGGGTCGGTCCGGAGCCGGATGCCGATCGGGCCGGACTTCGGACGCAGGGCGCCAAGGACCGAGGCTAGGCTCGTCCGCAAGGCGGGGTCGCCTTCCTGCGGCAGCGCCGCGAGCAGGTGGGCCTCCTGGTCGGCCGTGACCAGCGGGCCGAACCGCTGGATGCTCCGCGCCAGTTGACCGGCCGCGTTCAGACGCAACGGCGCGGGCTTCGACGGGTCAAGCAAGACGTCGGCCAGGCCGCGCTGGGCGCCGGGGTCGGGCACGTCGCCCAGGGCCGACGAGGCGGGCAGGCTCGTGTTCGGCCCGCTCAGGGCGATCGCCAGGGCCGGCTCGGCTTGGACCAGGTCGGGCTCGAACGGGTTGCCCGGCCGTGCGGCGACCAGGGCCAGCAGCATCGCCGCTTCTTGCGCAGAGCCGGCGCGCTCGGCGTCGGAGAGGCCCGACGGACGGCCACCAAGCTGCTGTTCCAGGATTTGCGGGCTGGTCGGCGTGACCAGGAACTTCACGCCCGGATAGCGATTCGGCAGGTCGACCAGCTTATACTGGGTGTTGAGCGGGCCGACGACGTAGAGCGGGATGCCCGCCGTCCGGGCGTCGGCGCGGAGGTTCGACACTGTGTCAACCAGCCGCCACTCGCCTTGAATCAGGTGGTAGTCGATCACGATCAGCTCGACGTCGGCCGACTCGGCGGCCATCCGGAAGCCGTCGTCGCCGGTCAGCGCGAGCATCGGGTCGTAGCCAAGCGCCTTGAGGAAGCCAGCCAATTGGTTCCCCCGGTTCGCGTTGCCATCGATGACCACCGCCCGAGGGGCCGGCTGGTTAGTGACGAACCGGGCGAGGACCGGCACGACCTGGCTCGAACCGGGGAACGGCTTGCGGGGGTCGAGCGTGACGATCGCCCGCGCGGCGGAGAACTGGACGCGTCGGCTCGGGGCGGTGAGGGCCTCGACCAGCGGGTTGACCCGGCGGTCGGTCGCCAGGACTTCGCGGTCGGTCACTTGTCCCAAGGCCATCACGGCGGCGGCGGCCAGGTCGTATTTGCTGTCGGCGATCGCCGTCCGGACAACCTGCCCGAGCACGTTCGGGCCGGCGGCCAGGGCCGAGGCGAACGTGTTCGCCGGGTCGTTGGACGGGTACGCGGGGAACCCGAACCGCTCGACGGCCTTCTCCATCGCCAAGCTGAGCAGGACGACCTGCGCGGGGACGTCGGCCGGGTCGAGCCGGAGCGCCTCGCGGGCGTACTTCAGGCCGAAGATCGCCTCGGCCTCGCTCTTCGAGACCTGGCGCGGCGCCGGGGCCTTCACCGTCTCGTCCCAATCCCAGACGATCACCGAGTCGCCGGGGAACTGGATGCGGTGCAGGTGGTAGCGCCGGGCCTCGTCGGTCAGGACGCGGACGGGTGACCTCGGCTGCGCGTCGAACGGCTGTCCGGTCAGGCTGAGGATCGCCTGGCGGGCCGCGGTGCGGGCCGGCGAAACCTTGTCGCCCTGCGCGGCCAGGACGGTCAGTTGCGGGACGGCCCGCGCGTCGCCGATCCGCGCCAGGGCGCGGGCCGCGTCGGCCGCCAGGCGGGTGTCGGGCGTGTCGAGCGTCGCGATCAACGGCGGGACGGCGCTGCGGTCGAGCCGTCCCAGGTTCCGGACAATCTTGACCCGGTCCTCGGCCGGCAGCGCGGGGGTGTTCAGCGTCTTGATCAGGGCCGGCAAGGCGTCCGGGCCCGCCTCGCGGAGCCGATCGACGGCGTATTCCTGCTCCTCGGTCGTCTTGGTCAACGCCGCGACGAACCGGTCGATCCGCTCGGGCCGGGTCGCGTTCCGCCGGGCCGCCTCGGCGAGCCGATCCACCAGCGGCCGGGCCAGGGGGCGGGTCTCAGGGTAATCTTCGAGCCGGAGGATCGAACGGGCGCCGTAGCGGTCGCGGATCGCCAGCAGCATGTCGTCGTCGGGCTGGCTCTGCATGAACTTATTGAGATACGGCACGGCCTGCGCGACCTGGCCGGTCCGGACGAGGTAGTCGGCCGCGTCCCAGAGCTCGAGCGGGGTGGTCGGCTCCTTGTCGAAGATCTCGGGGCCGGGCACCTGGCCGAGCGCAGCGGGGTCGGTCGCCATCGCCAGGAACGCCCACGAACAGGCGGCGCAGCACAGGACCAGGGCCAAGGCCAGGCGGTCGCGGCGGGGCTGAATTCGACACATGGGCTCAGGTCCGCTTCGGCTCGGGGTGATGGGGGCGGATGCGGGGCGGACGTGCCGACGGCCTCGGATGCTCAAAACAGGGTCCGCCCTGCCCCGACATTAACCATCCAGACGCTCTTGAAGGACCAGGTCTTCGTAGGTCTCGCGGCGGCGGACCAGGCGGGCCTGGCGGCCATCGACGAGGACTTCGGCGGCGCGGGGGCGCGTGTTGTAGTTCGAGGCCATGACCATGCCGTAGGCCCCCGCCGAGAACGTGGCGAGCAAGGCGCCCCGGTCGAGCCGGGGCAACGGGCGGTCCTTGGCCAGAAAGTCGCCGCTCTCGCAGACTGGGCCGACCACGTCCCAGGGCTCGGTCCCCGCGATCGCGGCCTCGAAGTCGTCGGGCGGGGCGGGCAGGCCGTCCGGCACCGCGACCGGCCAGATCCGGTGGAACGACTCGTACAAGGCCGGCCGGATCAGGTCGTTCATCGCGGCGTCCTGGATCAGGAATCGCTTCTCGCCCGACTGCTTGGTATATATCACACGGCTGATGAGGATGCCCGCGTTCCCGGCGATCACCCGCCCCGGCTCCATCGCCAGCCGACAGCCGGTCGCCTTCACGCCGGGCACGATCACGCGGGCGAACTCCTCGATCGGTCGCGCCTCGTGCCCCCGGTAGTTGATCCCGAAACCCCCACCCATATTATACCACTGGATCAGATGGCCCATCTTGCGCAATTGCGCAATAATCTCCACACCCTTGGCCACCGCCCCGCCGTAGGGCTCGGAGGTGGTGATCTGCGAGCCGATGTGCATGTGCATGCCGATCATCGACACGCTCGGGATCGACCTGATCGACTCGGCCAGGCGGAGCGCGCGGTCAATGTCCAGGCCGAACTTCGACTCTTTCTTGCCGGTCGAGGTGTAGCGGTGCGTCCTGGGATCAACGTCGGGGTTGACCCGCAAGGCGATCGGCGCGACCCGCCCCGACTCCTTCGCCACGCGGGCGATGGCGTCGAGCTCGGCCTCGCTCTCGACGTTGAACATCAAGACGCCCGCCTCCAGGCCCGCGCGGATCTCCTCGTCGGTCTTGCCGACCCCGGCGAACACGGTCTTGTCCGGCGACCCGCCCGCGAGCCGCACCCGGTACAGCTCGCCCCCCGAGACGACGTCGAACCCGCTGCCGTGCTCGCCCATCACCTCGAGGATGCCCAGGTTCGAGTTCGCCTTGACCGAGTAGCAGACCAGCGGATTCACCTCGGCGAACGCCGTCTGCAAGTCCTTCAAGGTGTCGAGGAACGCCTTCTGGCTGTACACGTAGAGCGGCGTCCCGAACTCCTCCGCCAGCTCGGCGACCGGGTTCTCTTCGCAGTACAGTTGGCCGTCGCGGTAGTGAAAGTGGTCCATGGGTCTCTTCGAAGTAAGGTGCGTGCCATGCACCGATGCCTTGTTGTGGATTGGTGCACTTCCCGCACCCGACGAGAACTCTCGATTCATTTCCTCGCGAAGTTCCGACAATCTCGGCAGGTCGTCGCGGTCTTGCCAGATCCCTTTCGCTTGCTCGGAGTATTTCGCGGCGTTCCTGTGCGTCAGAGGTGGGCGCAATGCATGGTAACGAGTTATTTTATTCATATATCTAATGTGATCAAATCTGTTAAGCCAAGTCATCTGCCCGCGGAATTGGCCGGCACAGCCGGCCCTACGATTGCCTTCCAGCGCTTCAGTTGCTTCTCCACCTCCTCCGGCGCGGTCGAGCCGTAGGAGCAGAACGCCTTGACGGCGTTGGCGACGCCCAAAATGTTCCTCACGCCGGGGCTGAGCTTGGGGTGGGCCTTCGTGAGCTCGTCGTCGGGCAGATCGGCCAGGCGGCGGGTGCCGCGCCGCTCGCAGAGGCCGACCAGGTGGCCGATCACCTCGTGCGCGGTGCGCTGCGGGATATTTTGCTTAATTAAGTATTCCATCAGCGTCGTCGCGTCAAGGTAG
>JBKOZB010000160.1:0-8373 GCA_046744225.1 Planctomycetota bacterium
TCGTCGTCGGGCAGATCGGCCAGGCGGCGGGTGCCGCGCCGCTCGCAGAGGCCGACCAGGTGGCCGATCACCTCGTGCGCGGTGCGCTGCGGGATATTTTGCTTAATTAAGTATTCCATCAGCGTCGTCGCGTCAAGGTAGCCCTCGTCGAGCCGCGCGGCGATCCGGTCGGCGCGGAGCTTGGCCCCCTCGACGACGGCGGCGGCCAGCTCCAGACACGCTTCGACCGTGTCGAAGGCGTCGAAGAGCGGTTCCTTGTCTTCTTGCAGGTCGCGGTTGTAGGCCAGGGGGAGGCCCTTGATGAGGACCAACAGCGTGTTCAAGGCCCCGATGACGCGGGCGGTCCGACCCCGGATCAGTTCCAGGACATCGGGGTTCTTCTTCTGCGGCATGATGCTGCTGCCGGTGCAGATCGCGTCGGGCAGGGCGAGAAAGGAGAACTCCTGGGTACTCCAGAGGACCCACTCCTCGGCCCAGCCCGAGAGGTGCTCGGCGATTAGCGTCAGGACGAAGACCGACTCCAGGGCGAAGTCGCGGTCGCTCGACACGTCGAGGCTGTTGGCCGCCACGCCCTCGAAGCCGAGTGCCTTGGCAACCCGGTCGCGGTCGATCGGCAGACTGGTGCCGGCCAGGGCGGCGGCGCCGAGGGGTAAGAGGTTCAGGCGGCGGCGGCAGTCGGCCAGGCGGTCGCGGTCGCGCGCGAGCTTCTCGACGTAGGCGAGGAAGTAGTGCGGGGCGAGCACCGGCTGGGCCCGCTGGAGGTGGGTGTAGCCGGGCAGGATCAACTCGCGGTGCCTCTCGGCGGCGGCGACCAACGCCCGCTGGAGCGCCACGAGGCGGGCGTCGATCCGATCGAGGGCGTCGCGGACCCAGAGCTTGACGTCGGTCGCGACCTGATCGTTGCGGCTTCGCGCCGTGTGGAGCTTGCGGCCGACGTCGCCGAGCCGCTCGATCAGGGCGGCCTCGACGTGCATGTGCACGTCTTCGCGCTCCAGGACAAACGCGAACCGGCCCGCCTCGATTTCCGCCCGAATTTCCGTCAGGCCCCGCACAATTTGTTGGCATTCGTCGGCGGTTAGCAACCGGACGTGGGCGAGCATCTCGGCGTGCGCGATCGAAGTCCGGATGTCGTGCTCGAAAAGGCGATGATCAAAGGAGATCGATTCCGTGAACTCCTCGACGCGATGGTCGGTTTTCTCGCCGAAACGTCCGCCCCACGGTTTGCTGGCCACCATCGTCGCTCCTCGTGCGGATCGGAACGTGCGCAACAAATTAGCACGAATCATCTCATTTTAGGCAGCGATGTGCTCGGAGTCAACGAGCCGGAGCCCTGGCGCGGCCGGGCGCAGGGATTCGCGCCGGATCGGGAGCGGCCCTTGCGGCGGGCGGGGGCTCGACGCTAGGGCCCTCGGCCACGTGCCGCGCCCGAGTCAGGAGGGAGCGAAGGGGGCCTCCCGACGCGGCTGGTTCCCCTTGTCCAGCAAGCGGGGACCGGCCGCAAGGCGGTGCGGAGGATTGGCGGGCGGGCGGCGTGAGCGGCTGGGGTCAGCCGCTCGCCTCAAGAGGTTCGCCTTTGTTACGGGCTCACTTGGGGACGGCCGGGGCCGGAGCGGTGTGCGGGGTCGTCGCGGCGGACGCTGCCTCGCTCTTGGCGACGCCGATGACGCCGACGGCCAGGCGACCGCCGGCGTTGCCGGTGGGCTGGGTCTTCAGGTCGTCGGCCTTCTCATGGACGACCAGCCCCCGACCGAGGATCGAGGTCGGGCCGACGAAGCTGAGCATCGGGTCGGTGTAATCGTAGGTGGCGACGCCGTCCTTCGACTCGATATTACCGAGGTCGCCGACATGCCGCGGCCGGGCGTTCGGGGCGGCGTGCTGCGCGCCCAACGGGTTGAAGTGGCCGCCCGCCGACGTGCCGTCGTCCGAACTCGTGTCGCCGAACTCGTGGATGTGGAACCCGTGCAGGCCATCGCTCAGGCCGTGGACGGTCGCGTGGACGTGGATGCCGCCCCGGGTGGTGGTGAAGGTAACGGTCCCCTCGACCTTGCTCCCCTTGGTCGGGTGCAGGACGGCGATGGCCTTGGTGATGTGCGCCCCGCCCGCCGGAGCCATGGTGTGCGGCGGCGCCGGGGCGACCTGCGCCTGCGACGCGAGCGCGGCGAACGCGACGACGAGGGCGCCGGCCGAGAGGGCAAGGGCGACGTTCTTCGCTGGCATGCTGTCTCTCCTTCGTTGCAGTTGGATCGTGTTGCGGACAACTCCAGGCTCGATGCAACTTAGCCTGCCACCGGGCCGCTCACAAGGGTTAACTCCCCGGCGCGCGGCAAGCCGGAATAACCGCGTGCGCTGCAATAACAGGGCCGGGGCCGGAGGGAGGTCCCTCAACGGAGACGGGTGGGAGCCGGCGCCAGGGCGGTGGCGGGCGCGGGGCCGGCCGGGTTCGCGCCGGGGTTGGGATGTTCGAGGGCGGCGATCAGGGTCGAGGCGCCCAGCGCGGTCAACAGGTCAGCCTGGGCCTGCGTGGCCGCCCAGACCGCGTCCAGCCGGGAGTTCTCCAGTTGGATCAGGCGCTGGCGGGCCTGCATCAGCTTGGTCAAGTCCGTCTGGCCCGCCTCGAACAGCCGCTCCAGGTTGGTTACCTCCTTGGAGAGTTCGTCGGTCAGCCCGATCGTGTCGTGGACCAGCTCCCGCGCCCCGTTCCACTTGGCCACGGCCGAGCGGACCTGGGCGATCGCCCGCTGCTGGGCCTGCTGGAGGGCCACGACGGCCCGGCGGTGTTCGGCCTCGCGCTGGCGGACCAGGGGCGTGTTATTGTTCAGGATGGGGATGGGGCTGACGAGGACGAGCCCGATGTACTGGATGCCGGCCTCATCCATCGCGTACTGCGGGCCGATGATCAGCGTCGGGATCCGATCGCCCTTGGCGAGCTGGACGGCCGAGCAAGTCCCGGCGATTTGGGCGAGCGCGGCGTGGATCTCGGGACGGTTCTGGAGCGCCGTCTGGATCATGGCGTTCTCATCGATCGGCGGGATGTAGGGGGGCAGGGTGAACTCGCCGAGCGGCTCGGCCGCCCCGGCCGTCTCGGGGATCCCGATCTGGTTGCGCAGATCGGTCAGGGCCGTGACGTAATCCTGCTGCGCCGCCTTGACCTGCTGGCGGGCCGCACGGCTCTCCACCCGCGCCAGGGCGACGTCGGCGGCCGGGACCTGGTTGGCCTCCAGCCGCCGCTGGAGCGTCTGCACGAGCCGATCGCTGAAGTCGGCGAGTTGCCGGGCCACGCGGAGCCGCTCGCGGCGGTAGGCGGCCGTCTGGAAGAACCGATAGGTCTGGACCAAGGTCGTCATCTCGGCCTGCACCACATTCCAGCGCTGCCGGTCGAAGGCGGCCTTGGCGATGGCGTAGCGATGCGTGGTCTGGTGCCCGAGTTCGACGGGTTGACGCAACGAAACAAGGATGTAGTTCTGGCCGAAGTGATAGAAGCCGTGATGCCCGGCGGACTGGCCCGTCCCGCCGGCCCCGCCGCCCGCCGGGCTCCCGCTGCCGAACGGGGCGGGCGGGATCAGGGTGATGGGGCGGTAATCGATCCAGACGGTCGGGTTGAGCGTGGTCGGGAACCTCCGGGCGACTTCGACCGCCTCGGCCGAGGCCGCGATCGGAGTGCCTTGCCGCATCGTGACCAGGTCGGGGTTGCTCGTCAGCGCCCCGTAGAGGGCCGCTTGCAAGCCGAGCGGAGTCCCCGCCGCCTCGGCCGCGATCGGGTTAGTGGGGAGGCTCGGTTCAGGGAGCGCGGGAATATCGGCCGCGCCGGCCTGTGCCCGGCGGACCGGGGCGTCACGGGTCGGCCTGGACTCGGCCGGGGGCTCGGTGCTCTGGAGACGAACTCGCGTGTGCTGTCCCTTATTCTCCCTCCCCCCTTGTGGGGGAGGGTTGGGGTGGGGGGTCGCCTGCCCCGAGTACGGGGGGATGATCGGGGTCGGCCGCGTCTCGGGAGCGGCGGGCGGCGCCGACGGCTGTGGGATCGCGGCGGTGACGACCGGCTCCGGGGGATCGGCCCAGGCCGATCGGGCCGAGGCGGCCAGCAAGGCCAGGCTGAGGGAAAAGCGAGCGCGCATCAGTCGCGCATCCTGCGAGATATCCGGGACGGGCGAGGTCCCGGGGGATCTATTCCGCGTCGGCTACCTTTCCTGGCGGCCGTTTCGTTCCGAGGCTATCAAGGGGGATTCGGCCCGCCCCTGACGACATCCATCGGCCGTCCCGAGCCCGGTCGTCGATCCGTTAAGAATATTTTATCGAATACCGACCGCGACCAGGTGATCCCTATTGGGTATGTTATCGTAATCGAGGGCTGGCCCACTTGGCTCCGATTTTGCGAAAGGTCGAGGGGACCCCTCATGGTCTGTCGAAGCCAGATGCGGGTGCTCGGGCTGCCGGCCGGGCTTTTCGTGCTGGCCGGGGTCGTCGGCTGCCAGCCGCCGAGCACCCCGACGGCGTCGGCGAAGACGGATGCGCCAGCGAAGGTCAAGTCGCCCGCCAAGGAAGCCGACCTGGCGACGGTCGAGCTGACGCCCGAGGCGGAGAAGCGGCTCGGGCTCAAACTGGTGCCGGTCGAGCGGAAGACGGTCCCGCTCACGAGCACGTACGGCGGCGAGGTGGTGATCCCCTCCGGCCGCCTGATCAGCGTCACCTCGCCGTTCGTCGGGACGATCAAGGCACCGGGGAGTTCGGGCATCCCCGCGCCGGGGACCTCGGTGAAGGAGGGGCAGCCCGTCTTCGTGCTCATCCCCATCCTCTCCCCCGAGTCGCGCGCCACGATGGCCCCGCTGTTAATCGAGGCCGAGGGGCAGGTCAAGCAGGCGAACGAGCAGCTCAAGATCGCCCGGGTCGCGCTCGACCGGGCCGAGAACCTCGTCCGCGACAAGCTCGGCGGCAGCGCCTCGCTGATCGACGCCAAGGCGCAGTACGACCTGGCGCAGACGAACCTCCGGGCGGCCGAGAGCCGCAAGGAGATCCTCGCGAAGGTCGCCTCCGATTCCGAGTCGGGCGCCTTGAACACGCAGACGATCGCGTCGCCGGCTGCCGGCATGCTCCAGAACCTGCACGCGCGGGCCGGGCAGAAGGTCGCGGCGGGGGCCCCCCTGTTCGAGGTCGCGAGCCTCGACCCGGTCTGGGTCCGGGTGCCGGTCTACGTCGGCGACCTGTCCCGCCTGGCGACCGACCGCGAGGCGGGCGTGGGCGGTCTGGCCGACGCCCCCGGCGCTGCCGTCCGCGTGGCGAAGCCGGTCGCGGCCCCCCCCTCGGGCGACCCGCTCGCGGCGACCGTGCATGTCTTCTACGAGGTCGAGAACCACGACGGCGCCTTGCGGCCCGGCCAGCGGGTCGGCGTGATCCTGCCGATGCGCGGCGAGGAGCAGAGCCTGGTCGTCCCCCTCGCCGCCCTGCTCCGCGACATCCACGGCGATGCCTGGGTCTACGAGAAGACCGGCGAGCACGCCTACACCCGCCGCCGCGTCCTGGTCGATCGCGTCGCCGGCGACCTGGCCGTCCTGGCCAGCGGCCGCCTCAAGCCCGGCGCCGAGGTCGTCACCGACGGCGCCGCCGAGCTGTTCGGCCGCGAGTTCGGCGGGGCGAGGTAGGAGGACGCGCGATGGCGACGACCACCGAAATCCGATCGAGGCCGCTCGAGCCCGAGTCGCGGGTAGTCCTGCACGGCGTGGGCTGGGAGGGCTACGAGACGATGCTCAAGCTGGTGGGCGACCGCCCCGTCCGCTTGACGTACGACCGCGGGGATCTGGAGCTGATGGTGCCGTCGCTTGACCATGAGCGGTACAAGTCGCTGCTCGGCCGCTTGATCGAAACCCTGACCTTGGAGCTCGATCTCCCGTGTGATGCCGCGGGCTCGACGACCTGGCGGAAACAGCTCGAGGACCGGGGCTTGGAGCCGGACGAATGCTACTACCTGGCCAACGCCGAGCGCGTGGTCGGCCGGAAGGTCGACCTGAGCGTCGATCCGCCGCCGGACCTGGCGATCGAGATCGAGATCAGCCGAAGCGCGCTGGATCGCCTGGGCATCTACGCCGCGCTGGGCGTGCCGGAGGTCTGGCGGTTCGATGGCGAGGCGCTGCGGGTCGAGCAACTCCAGGCCGACGGCACCTATCAGGAAGTGGCCGTTAGTCCGAGTTTTCCGTTCCTGCCGCTTAACGAGGTCGTCCGCTGGCTCCGCCTCGCCGAGACCATGGGCCAAACTCCCTGGCTCCGCCAGTTCCGGGAGTGGGTCCGCGAGGAGCTGGCGGCCGGACGGGAAGGGCTGTGACGTTCGTTCCCGGCACGTTTCATGCACCCTACAAGTATAAATAGACCATGATGAATTGGCTCGTCTCCACCTCGCTCCGGCTCCGCGTGCTCGTGCTGGCGCTGGCGATCGTGCTGATGATCGTCGGCATCCGGACGGCGCGGCGGGCGCCCTTGGACGTGTTTCCCGAGTTCGCGCCTCCGCTGGTCGAGGTCCAGACCGAGGCACCGGGGCTCTCGACCGAGGAGGTCGAGAGCCTGGTGAGCGTCCCGCTGGAGAACGCGCTGAACGGCACGATCGGGCTCAAGACGATCCGGTCGAAGTCGGTGCTCGGGCTGTCGTCGGTCGTGCTGATCCTCAAGGAGGGGACCGACCTGCTGGCAGCGCGGCAGGTGGTGCAGGAGCGGCTCTCGGTCGAGGCGCCCCGCTTGCCCGCGGCGTCGCACCCGCCCGTGATCTTACCTCCGCTGTCGTCCACCAGCCGGTTGCTCAAGATCGGGCTGTCGTCGAAGGCGCTCTCGCAGATGGACCTGACGATCCTGGCCAAGTGGACGATCCGGCCGCGCTTGATGGCAATCCCGGGCGTGGCGAACGTCGCGATCTGGGGCCAGCGCGACCGGCAATACCAGGTGCTGGTGGACCCCGACCGGCTCCGCGCCAATGCCGTGACGCTCGACACGGTCGTCAAGGCCGTGACCGACGCCTCGGCCGTGGGCGCGGGCGGGTTCGTGGACATGGCGAACCAACGGATCGCCGTGCGGCACCGCTCGCCGATCGAGGCGCCCGAGGACCTGGCTGGGACGACCGTCGCCATCCGCAACGGCGCCCCCTTGAAGCTGGGCGACATCGCCGACGTGCGGGTCGGCTTCCCGCCGCCGATCGGCGACGCGGTGATCAACGACGGGCCGGGCCTGCTCCTGATCGTCGAGAAGCAGCCGACGGGCAACACGCTCGAAGTGACCCGCAACGTCGAGGCCGCGCTCGACGCGCTCCGGCCGGGCTTGAAGGGGGTCGAGATCGATCCCACCATCTTCCGCCCCGCGACGTTCATCGAGCGGTCGCTCGCCAACCTCTCCGAGGCGATGTGGGTCGGCTGCCTCCTGGTCATCCTGATCCTCGTCACGTTCCTGTACGACTGGCGGACGGCGCTGATCAGCCTGACAGCGATCCCGCTCTCGCTGATCGCCGCGACGCTCGTCCTGGTCTGGCGCGGGGCGACGATCAACACGATGGTCCTGGCGGGCCTGGTGATCGCGATGGGCGAGGTCGTGGACGACGCGATCATCGACGTCGAGAACATCGTGCGCCGGCTCCGGCTGAACCAGGCGGCGGGAAGCCCGGCATCACCGTTCCAGGTCGTGCTCAACGCCTCGCTCGAGGTCCGCAGCGCGGTCGTCTTTGCCAGCCTGATCGTCGTGCTCGTGTTCGTGCCGGTCTTCTTCCTCGAAGGGCTCTCCGGGTCGTTCTTCCGCCCGCTGGCGATGGCCTACGTGCTGGCGATCGCGGCGTCGCTCCTGGTGGCCCTGACGGTGACGCCGGCGCTCTCGCTGATGCTCCTGACCGGGGCGACGGAGCGCCGGCGCGAGTCGCCGCTGGTCCGGGTGCTCAAGGCGGGCTATCGTGCGATCCTCCCCGCGATCACGCATCGGCCGGGCTGGGCGGTCGCCGTGCTCGTCGTCACCTTCGCGGCGACCGGGTACGCGGTGGCCGGACTCGGCGAGGAGTTCATGCCGAACTTCCAGGAGAACGACTTCCTGATGCACTGGGTCGAGAAGCCGGGGACGTCGCTCGAAGCGATGCGGCGGATTACCGAGCGGGTCAGTAAGGAGCTGCGCACCGTGCCGGGCGTGCGCAACTTCGGCTCGCACCTCGGCCGAGCCGAGGTCGCCGACGAGGTTGTCGGGCCGAACTTCACCGAACTCTGGATCAGCGTCGATCCTAAGCCTCAAACAAGCGTAATCCGACGATTGACATAGGGCTGACAGCGGCTCAGGGCCTATGAAACAAGGCACGGGACGAAACGACGAAATTCGGCGAGACGCTCACTCGAAATCGACAGGCCCTTCGGAAATCCCTTTGACGAA
>JBKOZB010000043.1:0-6171 GCA_046744225.1 Planctomycetota bacterium
GACGTAGATGTCACGATCGACCATCCTCGGGCGGTCGAGCCGCCGGCCGTCGAGTGCGAAGGCGAGCGCCCGGCTCTCGAAGCCGAAGTCGGGCTGGCACGGCTCGACGCCATGCCAGACGATGTCGGGGGTCTGGACACCGCTCCCGCCCTGGAAGAAGGTCCGCCGCCGCAAGGCCGGGTGGCGGAGCCGGAGCGCGATCAACTGACGGACGAACCGCAGGAAATCGGCGTTCGTCTCGGCGAGCGTCCAATCGACCCAACTGACCGCGTTATCCTGGCACCAGGCGTTGTTGTTCCCCTGCTGGGTGCGGAGCAGTTCGTCGCCGCCGAGGAGCATCGGCACACCTTGCGAGACCATCAAGGTCGCGATCAGGTTCCGCGCCTGTCGGCGACGGAGCGCGAGGACTGCGGGATCGTCGGTCGGCCCCTCGACGCCGCAGTTCCAGCTACAGTTGGCGTCCGTGCCGTCGCGGTTGGCCGCGCCGTTGGGCTCGTTATGCTTGGTGTTGTACGAGACGAGGTCGAGCAGGGTGAAGCCGTCGTGGCAGGTGATGAAGTTGATCGAGTAGCGCGGACCGCGGCCGTGTTGGAGGTCGTCGCTGCCGCAGAGCCGGGTGGCCAGGGCCGAGGTCAGGCCCGGATCGCCGCGCCAGAACCGGCGGACGTCGTCGCGATACATCCCGTTCCAGACCGACCAGCGCGGGCCGCCCGGGAAGCTCCCGACCTGGTACAGCCCGGCGGCGTCCCAGGGCTCGGCGATCAGTTTGGTGTCGGCCATCAGCGCATCTTCGGAGATCGATTCGAGCACGGGGGGCTCGACCAGCACCTCGCCCCGGCGGTTGCGGCCCAGGACCGAGGCCAGGTCGAACCGGAAGCCGTCGATGTCGGACTCGGCGACCAGGTTCCGCAGGCAGGAGAGGATCAGGTAGCGGACGACCGGGTGGTTGCTGTTCATCGTGTTGCCGCAGCCGGTGTAGTTGAGGTAGCGGCCTTGCTCGTCGAGGAGGTAATAGAGGCTGTTGTCGAGCCCGCGGAAATTGATGGTCGGCCCGCGCTCATCCCCCTCGGCCGTGTGGTTGAAGACGACGTCGAGCACGACCTCAATCCCGGCGGCGTGGAACGCCTTGACCATCTCGCGGAACTCCTCCCAGGGGGCGGTGTGCTCGGGGTTGCTGGCGTACCCCGCCTTGGGCGCGGCGAAGGCGATCGTGTTGTAGCCCCAGAAGTTGCGGAGCGTCTCGCCGGTCAGCGGGTTGACGAACGGGCAGTCGTTCTCGTCGAACTCGTCGATCGGCAAGAGCTCGACGGCCGTCACGCCCAGCGCCTTCAGGTAGGGGATCTTCTCGACCAGGCCGGCGAAGGTGCCCGGATGCCGCACGCCGGACGAAGGGTCCACGGTATACCCGCGCACGTGCAGCTCGTAGAGGATTGTGTCTTCGCGCGGGATGCGCGGGTTGCCTCCGTCGGCGGGGCCCTCGATCAGTGCCGAGCTGACCGCGTTGACGAGGCTGCGGCGGGGGAGGCTTCCCGTCACGCCCCAGAACCGGCCGCACGACAGGGCGCGCGACGCCGGGTCGAGCAGGATGACGCTCGGGTCGTAGCGATGCCCGACCTCCTTCGGCCCGTCCACGCGATAGCCGTAGCAGAACTCGTCGGGCAGGCCATGGACCCGGATGTGCCAGTGGTTGCCCGTCCGGTTCCTTCTGCGGTCGAGCGGGATCTCGGCGGCGATCTCCGCGCTGCAAGGATCGGAGAGGACAAGCCAGACCGCCGTCCCGTGCCGGCAGATCAGGGAAAAGTTGACGCCGGTCGGGGTGACGAGCGTCCCGAGCGGGAGCGGGTTCCCCCGGGTCACAGTCAAGGGGTAGTCCCGGAAGGCATACGAGGGTTCCGCCTCGGCGGCATGGCGGTCGTTCATGGTGTTGGTGGACATCACGGCACGAGGGCTCCGACTCCGGTCTTTCGACCCAGGACATCAATAATAGGTGTATAATTCCAGATTTCAAACTTAAAAAGGAAGACCACCTCGAATCGTTCGATCGAAGGCGCGCGGGGGTCGGCCCCGGTCAGGACGGGCCGAGCGCCTCCTCGGCCGTGAGGATCATGTGGGCGATATCGACAAGTTTGCGGTTCTTGTCGCTGGCCAGCTTCTGGAGGCGGCGGAAGGCGTCGTGCTCGTCGTACCCGGCCTTTTTCATCAGGATGCCCTTGGCACGCTCGATGACCTTGCGGTCCTCGAGCGCCTGCTTCATGTCGGCCGCCTCCTTGCGGAGGGCCTGGAACTGCTCGAACCGGCGGATGGCGATGGCGATCGTCGGCTCGAGGTCCGCCTGCTTGATCGGCTTGACGAGGTAGGCCATGATGTAGTCGGCCTCGGCGCGGCGGACGAACTCGGGGTCGTGGTAGGCCGAGACGAGGATGACGGGGACGGGCGCGTCGCGGTAGATCAGCGCGGCGGCGTCGATGCCGTCCATGTCGGGCATCTTGATGTCGGTGATCACCAGGTCGGGGTGGGTCTCGCGGCACTTCTGGATCAGCTCCCGGCCGTCCTGGGCCGCGACGACGACGGAGTGGCCCAGCAGAGGTAGGATCGTCTGGAAGTAGTCGCGCATGTCCAGCTCATCGTCGGCGACGGCGATCTTCAGCGAACGGGTCATGGGTTCCCTCGCGGCAGTGTAACGAGGAAGACCGCGCCCGGGGTCTCGTCCTCGCCGACGGCCATCTGGCCCCCGTGGGCCTCGACGATCCGCTTGGCGATGGGCATGCCCAGGCCGGTCCCCTTGGCCTTGGTGGTGTAGAACGGTTCGAAGACCTTGCGTTTCTGCTCGGGGTCGAGCCCCGGCCCGTTGTCGCGCAGGACGACCCGGAGCCCCGGCTGGCCGAAGACTTCGGCCCGCTCGGCGCGGATGACGATCTCGACCGGAGACGGGCAGGCGGCCAGGGCGTTTTCGAGGAGGTTGCGGAAGACCTGCCCCAGGCGGAATGGGTCGGCCTGACAATGCACATCCACGCCGTCGATCTCCTCGCGGAGGACGGCCTGTTTCCCCTTGCGGGCGGCTTCCAGGTGCGCCCAGGCCTCGCGCCAGACCTCGGCCACGTTGCAGTCGTGGCGCTCGAGCGTGATCGGCGCGGCATAGCCACGGACGTCCTCGTAGAGGTGGTGCAGGTGGTCCTGCGCCTTCTGGATCCGGGCGATCAGGTCGAGCGACTCGGGCCGGTCGCGGAGGCTCAGGGCGAGCATCTCCAGACACGCCTGGCTGCGCTGGAGGGCGTTGCGGCTCTCGTGCGCCAGTCCGGCGACCATCTGCCCGATCGCGGCCAGGCGCTCAGCCTGGAGCGCCCGCGCCTGCGCCTGTTTGACGCTCGTGATGTCCTGCCCGACGGCCAGGACGGCGGGCCCTCCGTCGTAATCGTCCAAATACCGTGAGTTCCAGACGATCCAGCGGCGCGAGCCGTCGCGGCAGACGATCGATCGCTCATACCCGCGCCTCGGGTTCCCGGCCAGCACGCGCTCGAACTCCTCGGCGACGTTGGCGCGGTCGGACTCCGCGAGGAGGAGCGAGAAGTAGTCGCGTCCGCGCACCTGGTCGGTGGCGTAGCCGGTCAGTTGCTCGGCGTGGGGGTTGAAGTAGAGGATCGAGCGGTCGGGGCGGAGGATGATGATCAGGCACTCGGCCGCCTCGACGAGATGGCGGAAGGCGGCCTCGCTCCGCTCCTTGGCCAGGGCGAGCTGGCGCCGCTCGGCGATCCGGCCCAGGCTGGTACGCAGCATGTCGGCGTTGAGGGGCTTGAGGATGTAGTCGGCCGCCCCCTGCCGCAAGGCGGCGATCGCCCCCTGGATGTCGGCATAGCCCGTCACGACGATGACCGCCGCCTCGGGCGCCAGCCGCTTGAGCCGGGGCATCAGTTGCTCGGCCGTGGCGTCGGGAAGCTGGCGGTCGAGGATGATGGCGGAGAACCGGTCCCAGTCGTCTCGTTTCAGGGTCTGGGCCGCCGTCTCGGCCGTCTCGACGTGATAGTCGTCCAGCTCCAGGATGTCGCGCAGATTCGCCTGGGCGTCAACGTCGTCCTCGATCACCAGGACGTGGATGGAGGTGGAGTCGTCCACGACGGATCATCCCGTTGGCTGGCCCGGAGCACCATCGGTCGGCTCGGTCAGGGTTTCCAGCGACCTCAAGAGCTGGGGGACGTCGAACGGCTTGTAGCAGACGGCGTCGGCCCCCTCAGAGAGCACCTGATCGACGAGCTGCTCCATCTCGGGACGGAAGCCCGTGATCAGGATCGTCCGCGCCTGCGGGTTGACCTCGCGGACCAGGCGGAAGACGTTGCCGCCGTGGCCGCCGGGGATCTTCATGTCGATCAGGACGACCTTGAACGAGGCATCCTTGAGCAGCTCGGACGCCTGCGTCACGTCGTGCGCTAGGCAGACGCGGTAGCCGCGGTCGCGCATCAGGTCCCAGAGGTTCGCGCACAGGTCGCGGTCGTCATCGACGATCAAGACCAGAGGCTGCTCCAGCGCCTCGTCGACCAGCTCGAGCAGTTTGGGGAAATCGACCGGCTTGGAGACGATCTGCCAGGCACCGGCCGCCAGCGCCTCCTCGGTGGTGTTCCCCCCCGCGTAGGCGGTCACGAGGATTGCCACCGTCCCGGCGCGGACCTTCTTGATCTCGCGGTAGAGGGTCAGGCCGTCCATCCCCGGCATCTTCAGGTCGAGCAGGGCGACGTCGTACGGCGTCCTCCGCACCATCTCCAGGGCCGTCCTGCCGTCGTACGCGGCATCGACCCGGTAGCCGAGGTCGGTCAGGATGTCGGAAAGGTTCTGGCAGATGTCAACATCGTCGTCGACCAGGAGGATCTGTGAGTCGGCCGGGCTCATACAGTGACTCCATCTTCGGTGGGTGCCGCCTGCAATCGGACGGTGAACGTGCTCCCGCGCCCCTCTTCGCTGTTCACGTGCAAGCTACCTTGACTTTTATCGAGGATCGCGCGGGCGATAGCAAGACCCAACCCGAGCCCGCGGGCTTTGGTCGAGTAGAGCGGCTCCATGATCCGGCTCACGCTCTCGCGGGGGATGCCGACACCAGTGTCGCTGATGGCGACCTCGACCGTCCGATCGACCTGGCGTCCCTCGATCGAGAGCCGTCCGCCGTGCGGCATGGCGTCGCACGCGTTGCGGAGGAGGTTGCCGAAGACGATCTGGAGCTGGTCACCGTCGGCCAGCACGGGGGGGAGCGAGCCGGGGCAGTCGATCGCGACCTCGATCCCGGCGCCGGGGGTGTTGACCTCCAGGGCCGCCCGCACGCACGACTCGACCGGAATCGGGTGCAGGTTCGGGACCGGCATCTTGGCGAAGTTCGAGAGCGCCGTGACCACGCCGTCGGCCAGCACGACGTGCCGCTCGATCCGGTGCAGGTGCTCGATCTTTTTCTCGGGTGAGGGGTTGCGGGCGTGGAGCAGGTAGTAGACCGAGGTCTTCACGACGTTCAAGGGGTTGCGCAGCTCGTGGGCGACGCCGCCGGCCACCTGGCCGAGCGTGATCAGCCGCTCGTTGCGCTGGAGGCGGCTGATATACTCGGCCTGGTAGGCGTCCTCGATAATCGCCAGGTCGAGGTCGAGCAGTTTGTTGAGCGACCGGACCGTTTCCTTCAGGAGCTGCGGGTTCTCGTTCCACGATTCGTGCAGGGTTCGGACCAGGCCCGTCCTCAGCCGCGAGAGCGCCACATTCGTGTAGACCTGGTCGAGGCCGATCTCGACGTGCCGCCAGCCGACCCGCCAGCGCCGCTCGACATAGGCGGCGTCATACCGGCCGACGAACAGCTCGCGGACCCAATTCAAGAGCATCCCCTTGAGCCGCTCGATCTGTGCCTGGCCCCCCGTGATGACCTTGCGCGCGTTGGGATGGCGCTCGATCTCGGCATAGAAATCATCGATCAGGGCGGGCAGCGAGGGTTCCAGGCACGGTCCGATGGCCACGATCCGTTGCCGGTCCTCGTCGCTCCAGCCGACGTAGGACTGCAACTCGCGATAGCGCTCGTCGAGCTGAACTGGGTCCATTTCCGCCTCGATTGATTCCATGAAAAAAACCCACGCGACCGCGTCAATGCGGCCTCGTGGGCTCTCGTAACCCCGAAGAGGGACGGCCCTGACGTGAGCCATCCGATCAAGAAAT
>JBKOZB010000046.1:0-5805 GCA_046744225.1 Planctomycetota bacterium
GTCGCCCACATGGATTCCGTCGCGACCTTCGAGGCCGAGGCCGAGCGGGGACAGGACCGCGACATGAAGGCCCTCGCCGCCAGGACGCTGCCGCACCTCAAAGATCACCTCAAGATGATCAAGCCGATCGCCGAGAGGTACGAGAAGGAGAAACCTAGCACCGCCGGAGCCGCCTCCGAGAAGCAGGAGAAGTGACGCCCACGGCCATGCGTCGTCCCCGCGCCTTTGAGGGCCGCTGCCCGTCTCGCATGGTCGGGACGGGCGGCGGCCTTGTCTTTTCTTTCCCCAAGCTGGCCCCGCTTCAAGGCGCCGAGTTCAAGGGCGCCCGATGATGCCAGCGATCCGGCAAGAGACGAGGCCCGGAGGAAGGCGTCAGCGCACCTCCGGGCCGATCTCCTGATCGACGCTCCGCTCCGCATCCGCGTGGTGGTCGGAGCCGACGACGACCAGGACTTCCAGGGTGCGCGGGCCGTGCACGCCCTCGACGCGATTCAGCTCGATGTCCGAGGTTGCCGACGGGCCGGAGATCCACGTCAGCGGCCGGCGGCCGACGCGGACCGCCTCGCCCAGCCGTGCGACCGCCTCGGGGACCAGGCCGACGACCTGGTCGTCGCGGATCACGCACAGGTGATAGTCGGGCAGGAGCGTGATTGCGCGGCGGCCCTGGCCCGGGCCGCTGTCGAGCACGATCGTCCCGGTCTGCGCGATCCCGAGCGCGCAGCCGGTGAGCACGCCGTCGCTCGTGTCGAGCTGCTCGTTCGTCAGCGCATTGTCGCGCAGGATCTCGACACCCTGGGGCAGCCACTCGCCGGGCACGTCCGGCGGGACGACCAGCCGCCGCACGTCCCGCGCGGCGCAAGCGGTGGCTATCGCGGCGGGCAGATCCTCCGGCGCGACCCGGTAGACGGCCGCCTTGTACTCGGCGACGCGCTCGATGAACCGCTCGATCCGCTCCTCGCGCGGCGACGGGTCGGTCAGGCGGTAGTCGCGCGACACGGGGACGGCCTCGGGGGTCTCGTCCTTCGGGACGTCGGCCAGGGCGGCGCGGATGCGCCGGAGGATCTCGGCGCGGGCGGGGCTTGTGTTCGTGCTCATGATGACCGGGTCCTCCACCACTCGCGGAAGGTCTGCTGGGCCACCGGGGACATGTCGCGCATCGTCGTCCAGCCGGCGAGCGGGCCGGGCAGGCGCTCGATGAACCCCCGCCGCACCACGAACCGCTGCCCGAACCGGCCCAGCCGCTGCGCCCACTCGTACCGGCCGGGATGCGCGAAGACCTTGGCCAGGAACTTGAAGGTGAGGCTTTCCAGGTTCGGCCAGTCGGTCGGCTTGTGCTGGTCCTGCTTCTGACGCACCACCCGGCCGCGCAGGTGGAGCAAGACCTCGGGGATGTTGATCTTGACCGGGCAGACCTCGTAGCAGGCGCCGCAGAGCGTCGAGGCGAAAGGGAGCGAGGGGGCGTTCTCGACGCCGACGAGTTGCGGCGTCAGGATCGCGCCGATCGGGCCGGGATAGACCGAGTTGTAGGCGTGGCCGCCGGTCCGCTCGTAGACCGGGCAGATGTTCAGGCAGGCGCTGCACCGGATGCAGTTGAGCGTCTGGCGCCCGAACGGATCTTCGAGCACCTTGGTCCGGCCGTTGTCGAGCAGGATCAGATGGAACTCGCGGGGGCCGTCGCCCTGGGCCACGCCGGTCCAGAACGTGGTGTACGGGTTCATCCGCTCGCCGGTGGACGACCGCGGCAAGAGCTGCATGAAGACCTCGAAGTCCTGCCAGGTCGGGATGATCTTCTCGATCCCCATGACCGAGATGAGCACCTGAGGGAGCGTCAGGCACATCCGGCCGTTCCCCTCCGACTCGACGACGCAGACCGTCCCCGTCTCGGCCACGGCGAAGTTGGCGCCGCTGATGGCGACCGGGACGGTGAGGAACTTGTGGCGGAGATGGGCCCGAGCCACGCCGGCTAGCACGGCCGGCTCATCGGTGATCGCCCCGGCGCCCAGTGTGCGCCGGAACAGCTCGCGGATCTCGGAGCGGCTCTTGTGGATCGCCGGCACGAGGATGTGTGACGACTTCTCGCCAGCAAGCTGGATGATCAGCTCGGCCAGGTCGGTCTCGCTCGCCGCGATGCCGACCGCGGCGAGCGCCTCATTCAGGCCGATCTCGTCGGTGGTGAGCGACTTGACCTTGATCACCTCGCGGGCGCCGTGCCCGGTCGCGATCCGAGCGACGATCTGGTTGGCATCGGCGGCATCGCGCGCCCAGTGGACGTGGCCGCCGGCGCGTTCGACCGACGCTTCCAGTTCCAGAAGATACGTGTCGAGGTGGCGGAGGGTCCGCTCCTTGATCGCCCGCCCGGCCTCGCGGAGCGCCTGCCAGTCGGGGAGCTCCCCGACGACCGCCGCGCGCTTGGCGCGGATCGTCTGCGTGGCCTTGCCCATGTTGCGCCGGAGCTGCGTGTTGGCCAGCGCGAGCTTCGCCGCCTGCGGGAACCGCACCACCGGCCGGCTCGGTGACCCTTCGGTCGTGAGCATCAGTGTGTCTCCTCTTCGGTGGAAGCCAGGATCTCGGCCAGGTGGATCGTCCCGACCCCAGTGCGCTGGCGATGGAGCGCCCCGCCAATGTTCATCAGGCACGAGTTGTCGGCCGCCGCGCAGAACTCGGCCCCGGTGTCGAGCACGCAGCGCAGCTTGTCGGAGAGCATCGCCATCGACGTATCCGCATTCTTGACCGAGAACGTCCCGCCGAAGCCGCAGCACTCCTCGGAGTGTGGGAGCGCGACCAGGTCGATCCCCCGGACCGCCCGGAGCAACCGCAAGGGCGCGTCGCCAATGCGGGCCATCCGGACCGAGTGGCAGGTCGGGTGGAACGTCACCCGGTGCGGGAAGTAGGCGCCGACGTCCTCGACGCCCATCTTGTACACGAGGAACTCCGAGAGCTCGAAGACCCGGGGCGCCAGCGCCGCGACCGCCTCGGCCAGGTGGTGGTCGCCGGCCAGCTCGGCCACGCGGGGATACAGGTCGCGGACCATCGCGACGCATGAGGCTGACGGCGAGACGACCACCTCGGCCTCTCCGAACACCTCGATGAACCGGCGCACCAGCGGGATCGCCTCGCGCTGATAGCCGGTGTTGAAGTGCATCTGACCGCAGCACGTCTGCCCCATCGGGAACTCGACCGTGTGCCCTAGCCGCTCCAAGACCTGCACGACCGCGCGGCCGGTCGCCGGGAAGATGGAGTCGTTGAAGCAGGTGATGAACAGGGAAACCTTCATAGCTCGCTTCCCCTCGGATGCGCTCGGCCGGACCGGACCCGGGAGGCGGTCGCACGATCCGCCGTCAGAGTCATCATGCCACGGCGCGGACCCGGACGGAACCGGGCACCGTCCCGGACCGGCAGTGGTATTCGCGCCTCGTGAAAAACGAAGGCCGAGCCGCGAGAGGGACGGCTCGGCCGGAACAGGAGTCGGGGAATCGCTCGGCGGCCCCACCGGACACCAGGATGGACCGGCCGGCCGCGAGCGAGCGGCCGCGATGTTCAACTTCCGGTCAACAACGCCGCGCCGAATGGAACGGACAAGGGCCCCCTGTCCACCTCGCGCTGGGGATGGCCCATTCGATGCGGGACCGAACAGCCGGGCATTTCGGAACCCGTTCCCCTGCGTTACACTGCGGAACGTCGCTCCTGTTCTCCCCCACGCGAATTCGAGGATCGAGGAGGACTTCATGCGAACCATCGTGCTCTCGGTGGTGGTGCTGGCGCTGGGGATGCTCTGCGCGGCCGGACAGGAGCCGGTCCCGGTCCCGGCCGCCGTCCCTCCCACTCCTGCGACTCCGGTCCCGCCCCCGCCTCCCCTGCTGGTCGAGCCTCGGGAGACGGAGCTGGTTCCCGGCCAACCATTCTTCGGCCCTGCCTTCGAGATCGTTCCCGCCCATCGGCTCGCGATGATGGAGGCGGGGCAGGCCATGCCCGCGAACGACCCGCGCGTGGCGTCCGCCGCGCTGCGGCTGGAGCTGATCACGGCCGGGTTCGTCGAGGATGCCCCCCGGATCGCCGAGCTGACGTTCCGGGTCTGCGGTCAGATCCGGGCCGCGAACCGCCCCGCGTCGCCGTTTCAGATGCTCGATGGCGCCCTACACTGGCCGCGCCCCGCCACGCTCCCGCCCCCCGCTCCCCGCCAGTTCGAACGGTACGCAGCCTTCTACAGGCAGGCGCGGGTGGTGAAGGGTCTGGACCACGTGGCGGCGATCTCGGCCCTCACCGCGCCGAAGTAAAGGCTGATCACACGCCCGTCTTCCGCCCCACGGAGCCCTCCCATGAACGGCAACTCAGCAATCAACTGGATCAAGATTGGCAAGTACACGATCAACCTCGCCACGGTCCGATTCGTGGTGGAGAATCATCACGACGCGATCACGGGCGAGGGGAGCAAAGTCTGGCTCGAAGTCTGGTGCCTCGGTGAGACCACGCCCGTTATCCAGCTCCACGGCGACCAGGCCGAGGCCCTCCGGGACTACCTCGCCTACCCCAAGCGGGTCGAGGACCTGACGCCCCAGGGCGACGAGCGGGCGGACGAGTCCGACGAGACGCCCAGTTCCAGCGGGTAACCGCCCGGCTCTCCGATTGAACCGGCGGCCTGACGGGGCTATCTTGCTCGAACCGAGCCGCCGCGCGCCGCGGTCGCCGACGACCGTGAGCCCCCTGGACCTGGACGGAGTCGAAGCCCCATGCGCCTGACCGCAACGTGGATCGTGCTCGCCATCGCCGCCACGGCCCTCGGCGCCGAGCCCAGGTATTTGCTCGAACGCGTCGACGCCGCCGCCGTGCAGTTTACGCCGACGGCTTCTCCCGGCTCCCCTTGGAACAGAAAGTCCTGGTCTGGCACCTCGACCAGGCCGCCATCGCCGGCCGCGACATCTATGCCGCGACATCGATTATGACCAGCGCTACACCCACAGCCTCGAAAGAGGCCGCCGCCGAGATCGCCTCCGCCCCGACGGCCGAGGCGCTCCGGACGCTCGCGACGTTCTACCGGACGGGCCAGACCGCCTGGAGCCGGTCAAGGGGCCGGACGGCCAGATCACCGACGTGACGATCTCGTACCCGATGGACCTGACCAAGCAGATGCTCGAATACTCCGCGAACAGCCCGTTCCTCTTGGAGAGTCAACCATGACCATGACCATGCCTGAGTCGATCGAACCGAGCCGCCTCGTGGACCTGGCCCTGGCGGTCGTCAAGGCCGACCGCTTCCCCTACCTGGCCACGATCGATGGCGACCAGTCGCGCATCCGTCCCGTCTCGCCCGTCCGGACCGACGGCTTCACGGTTTACATCGCCAACCTGCAACGCTATCACAAGACGGCCGAGATCGAGGCCAACCCGAAGGTCGAGCTGGGCTACCTCGACGACCACTACGACCAGGTGCGCATCACCGGTGTCGCCGAGAGCGTGACCGACCAGGCGCTGATTCGGGAGATCTGGGACGACAACCCGCTGCTCCGGCAGTATCTCGGCACGCCCGACAACCCCGAGCTGATCGTCTACCGGATCAAGCCGAACCGCGTCCGCTACATGAAAGAGTGGGCCCTGAATTATCACGAGGTGCCGTTCGAACCGGCGTCATGATTGCATGTTGTTGTCTGAGCGACCGCTTCCGCCCGAAACGGTGCATTGAGCTCCGTTCTGCCCTCGCAAAGCCTCGTCGTCCTGTTCGCGTTCCTGATCGCGTGTTACGCCGTCGCCGGCCTAAGCAGGTCCACGGAACTTTTTTGACACACGATTTGCTCATCTGACACCCCTATCC
>JBKOZB010000288.1:0-15283 GCA_046744225.1 Planctomycetota bacterium
GATCCAGTCTCGTGGGCTCGGAGATGTGTATAAGAGACAGCCCTGACGACTATCCGACGGAGGCGCTCTCGCCCGTCCCGCAGTGGCCCGACAACCGGCTGATCACGCCGGTCGAGGGGACCGGCTACCTCGACATGCTCGATTCCTGGCAAAGGCAGCGGCCCGACCCGGGGCCGTCGCCCGGCGCCCCGAACCCTCCGTCGATCTTCATGAACCCGCTCGCTCCCACGCCCCCGGCCCCGCCGTCCGGCAGCCCCTCCCCCTTCGGGCCGAACCCGAACCCGGGCGCGCCGTCGATCGCGCCGAATTCCGGGCCGAGACCGAACCAAACATCGCCTCCTTTCAATGTCGAGCCGAGACCGAACCAAACGACACCCAATCCCGTACAGAGTTCACCCGCCGTGAGCCCGACCCGTCCGGAGATGACTCCGCCTCAAGCACGGGCCGCGACGCACGACCTCGAGATCAAGCTCGCCGCGTTCCAGGACACTGGGCTGCCGCTGCCGGTCCCCCCGCCGGTCGTCCCCGGGTCCCGGCCCCGGCTCGCGTTGCCCCCCGGGCCGACCCGCGACCTCCCGACGCCGGGCGTGGGCACGGACCCCAACCCAGCAGTCAACTCCAACCTCTCCGCTCCTGTGAACCCGCGCCCCGACCTGAGCCCCGAGCAGTACCGCGCGTCCGAGGCGATGGCGTCCGAGTTGGCCGGCATCCTCGTCCCTGGTGCGATCGACTTCAACGAGGCCGAGGCCGCCGGCCTCCCCCGCAACAGCCGCCCTTATGTGATCACCCTCGAACAGGCCTTCCAACTGTCGCTGATCAACGCCCGGATCTACCAGTTCAATCTCGAGGCGATTTACATCGCGAGCCTGGCGGTCACTCTGCAACGGTTCGCGTTCCAGCCCCAGTTCTACGCCGGGCTCTCGCCGCTGACCGGAGTGGCCACCGGGCCGCCAGTCGTCGGGGCGGTCGGCGGCGGCTTCCCGTCCACCGCCATCCCGTTGGTCAATGAGTTCCTCTACCGGACGCGGAAGACCGGCTCACCGGCCTCGACGCTCAGCCTCTCGACGGTCGCCGGGTTCGGCAAGGTGTTCAACAGCGGGGCGAAGCTCGTGGCCGGGTTCGCCAACCAGGTCGTTTTTAACTTCCTCGGCAAGCACCCGATCCAGCCGAGCGTGCAGTCGGCCCTGCCGCTGACCCTGGTGCAGCCGTTCCTCCGCGGCGGCGGCCGGGCCGTCACGCTCGAGCCGCTGACCCAGGCCGAGCGCAACCTGGTCTACCAGATCCGCGCCTTCGCCAAGTTCCGCCAGGAGTTCATTGTCGCCGTTCTGGTCGGCGGCACGATCCCGACCCTCGGCACGAACATCCTCACCCAGGGCTTCACGGGCGGCGGCAACACCGACCCGGTTATCGGCTACATCAACGTGCTCTCGGACTTGCAGGAGATCGAGAACGACCGCAAGAACATTGCGGCCTTCGAGCAACTGGTCAAGGTCTACCGCGAGCTGATCGAGGGCGAGTCGTCAGGCCTGTCGCAGCTTCAGCTCGACCAGGTCGAGTCGGGGCTCCAGAACGCCCGGCTGGCGATCGTCGCCGACAAAGTAACCTACCGCAACGACCTCGACGGGTTTAAAATGCAGATGGGTCTACCTCCCGACATCCCGCTCATCCTCGACCGCGGGCTGACGAACCGGTTCAAGCGGGTTTTCGACGCGATCGACGAGTGGCAGCGCGACCCCCACCGGAAGCTCGAAGACCTGCCCAAGTTCGCCGCGAGTCTTCCCGACCTGGAGGACATCATCATCGATGGTCGTTCGACGCTGGCGGTGTATCCGAAGGAGGAGAATGGTCAACTCAAACCGCAGGCCGACGAAGACAAGCTGGAAGACCTGCTCCTGGCGGCCGAGCGCGTGTCGCTGGAGCACCGGCTCGACCTGATGAACGCCCGGGCGCAGCTCTATGACGCCTGGAGGCAGATCCGCGTCACCGCCAACGCCTTGAGAGGCGTCTTGAACGTCACGCTCACCAACCAGTTCCTCACCCCCCCGACGACCACCAACCCATTTGCCTTCGTGGACCAGGCGAAGCAGTTCGAGCTCTTGATCAACGCCGAATTGCCCCTGGTCCGCCTGGCCGAGCGGAATAATTTCCGGCAGGCCCTGATCAACTACCAGCGGCAGCGGCGTACGCTGCAATCCACCGAGGACTTCCTGAAGCTCCAGTTGCGCCAGGACATCAGGAACCTCCACCAGCAATACCTGAACTACGAGATCAGCCGACGCAACTTCGTGTTGGTTGTCCGCCAGAAGGACCAGGCCTTCGAGCAGATCATCGCGCCTCCGCAGCAGCCCGCGGGCGGCGCGGTGTCCCCCCAGCAGTCGAACCAGGCAGCGCTCCAGACGACCAACCTGATCAATTTCCAGGGCTCCTTGCTGAACCTCGAGAACACGCTCGTGCGCTCCTGGCAGCAATACGAGTTGCAGCGGCTCCAAGTTTACCGCGATCTCGGCACCCTGCCTTATGATGAGTGGGAGGCCTTCTGTGAACTTTACCCTTCAGAGTACACCGGCGGCGCCGGCGGAGGCGCCGCCAGGCCCGATGCGCGACCTGCCCGAGCTGAAGCGCCCCGAGCGCCGGAAGTCGTCCGCCAATAGGGTGTTCATGATCGTACCGGTGGTCATCCTGGGGGCGCTCGGCGTGGCGTTTGGCGTCCCCGGAGTGGGCAAGTCGCTCCGCGGTCTCGTCACCTTCTCCAGGTCCGGGCCTGTCACCATCGACTTCGCGGTCAAGCCGTCGCACCTCCCCGTCACAGTCGTCGAGCGCGGGACGCTAGAAAGCTCGCAGAACGAGGACGTCTTCTGCCAGGTCGAGGGGCAGACGACCATCATCTCGATCCTTCCCGAGGGGACCCACGTCACCAAGGGCCAGCTCGTCTGCCAGCTTGACTCATCGGCCCTGGAGGACAACCTCAAGAATCAGAAGATCGCCACCCTCGGCGCCGAGGCCGCCTACCAGAACGCCAAGCTCACCCGCGAGGTCGCCGAGATCGCCGTCATCGAGTACGTCGAGGGGGTCTACAAGCAGGATTTGGAGACCGCCAAGGGCGAGATCGCCCTGGCCGACTCCGAGCGCAAACGCGCCGAAGACCGCCTGGCGTGGTCCAACCGGATGTATGAAAAAGGCTACGTCTCGAAGGCCCAGAACATCGCCGACAAGGTCTCCCTGGAGCAGAAGATCTTCGCCTTCGAGCAGGCGCAGACCACGCTGAACGTGCTCGAGAAGTACACCAGGGACAAGACGATCAAGGAGCTCAAGAGCGAGGTCGAGAAGACCCGCTCCGACGAGCTGGCCAAGCAGCAGACCTGGCAGCTCGAGAAGGACAAGGAGGCCAAGCTCGAGAAGCAGATCGCGAACTGCAAGCTCCTCGCCCCCGGCAACGGCCTGGTCGTCTACGCCAACGACCCGACCCGCTTCGGCGGCTCGAACCAGCCGCAGATCGAGGAAGGGGCGGCCGTCCGCGAGCGGCAGAAAATCTTCAGCCTGCCGGACATCAGCCACATGCGGGTCAACACCAAGGTCCACGAGTCGATGATCGACCGGATCACCCGCGGCCTCCGCGCCCGGATTCGCGTCGATTCCTTCCCCGACGAGGTCCTGACCGGCTCGGTCCAGGACGTCGCCCCCTTGCCCGACCCGACCAGCTTCTTCAGCTCCGACGTCAAGGTCTACACGACGCACGTCACGATCGAGAAGGGACTGACCGGGCTCCGGCCGGGCATGTCGGCGCAGATCGAGATCCTCGTGACCGAGCTGGAGAACGTCCTCGACGTCCCGGTCCAGGCCGTCCTCGAGTACGGCGGCAAGGATCACGTCGCCGTCAAGAACCCCAACGGCTACGAGTGGCGCGACGTCGCGCTGGGCATCTCGAACGACAAGCTCGTCGAAGTGAAGAAGGGGCTCAAGTCGGGCGAGGTCGTCGCGCTCAACCCGATCGCACTGATGTCGGAAGAAGAGAAGCGCGAGGCGTTCGGCGCGTCGGGCAAGGACGCGACGAAGAAGGAATGGGGCACCCCGCCCCCCGGCCAGGTCGGCACGCCTCCCGTCGCCAAGGGTGGCCCGGACGGCAAGGCCGCTGGCGGACCCGACGGCAAGCCCAAGGGCATGGGGAAGGGCCAGAGAAAAGGCGGCGGTGGCGGCGGCTTCCTGAGCAAGCTGGACCCGGCGCTGCGCGAACGCTTCCGTAGCGCGAGTCCCGACGAGCAGCGCAAGATCCTCGAAGACCAGGGCGTCCTCCCCGAGCGCATCGACATGATCCTGCAGCGCATGAGCGGCGGCGGTGGCGGTGGCGGGTTCGGCGGGCCTCCCGGCGGCGGAGGGCTCAGCCAGTGAACAATGACTCGCGAAAGCCGATCGTCCGGCTCACCGACGTCCGGAAGAACTACGTGATGAGCGACCACGGCGGCCTCTTCGGCCGCCGTCACGGTGCCGACCAGCCCGTCATCGTCCACGCCCTGACGGGCGTCACAGTCGATTTCTACTCCGGCGAGTACGTCGCCATCATGGGGGCCTCGGGCTCGGGCAAGAGCACGATGCTCAACCTCCTCGGCTGCCTCGACCGCCCGACCAGCGGCCAGTACATCCTCGGCGACCGCGACGTCGCCCGCCTCAGCGACGACGAGCTGTCCGAGGTCCGCAGCCGCTACATCGGCTTCATCTTCCAGTCGTATAACCTGATCCAGCAGTACACCGTGGTCGAGAACATCCAGCTCCCCCTGACCTACCAGGGGAGCGGCGAGATCACCGAGGAAATCCAGCGCCGGACGGCGGAGCTAGCCCGGTTGGTCGGCCTGGGCGACCGGCTCGACCACCGCCCGACGCAGCTCTCGGGCGGCCAGCAGCAGCGCGTCGCGATCGCCCGCTCGCTGATCAACGACCCCTACATCATCCTGGCCGACGAGGCGACCGGGAATCTCGACACCACGACCAGCCACGAAATCATGATGATGCTCGGCCAGCTCAACGACGCCGGCAAGACCATCATCATGGTCACGCACGAGGACGACATCGCCGAGCACGCCAAGCGGATTATCCGGATGCGCGACGGCAAGATCATCGACGACGGCCCCAGCCAGCGCATGCGGGTGGCCCAGGCCGAAGCGGCACTGACCAACGGCGCGAAAACTTGAGACGGGTGCGTTTCACGCACCAATCCTTTACTGGCAAAGAAGATCGATGCGTTTCACGCACCCTACGAAAGACATCATATCATATAAAGTAGAATCGCGGAGTGAGCACTCGTGGGACGCATCTGGCGCGGCCTGAAGTCGGGAATGAAGAGTCTGTTCTTGCACAAGCTCCGCTCGGGGCTGACCGTGCTGGGGATTGTCTTCGGGGTGGCGGCGGTCATCTCGATGCTGGCGATCGCCGAGGGGTCGAGCCGCGACGCGCAGGAACGCATCCAGGCGCTCGGGGCCACGAACATCATCATCCGGTCGGTCAAACCGAGCGAGGAGACGCAGGCGGCGGGCGGCCGCCCTGCGCGGATCCTCAACTACGGCCTGAAGTACGACGATTACGACCGCCTCCTGGCGACCGTCCCGACCATCAAGAAGTCGCTGCCGATCCGCGAGATCCGCAAGCAGATCCGCCACCTGAATCTGTACCTCGACGGCCGCGTCGTCGGCACGACCCGCGACTACGCCGAGTTCAACATGCTCGAGATCGAGCGCGGGCGATTCCTGACCGAATCCGACAACGAGAAGTACGAGAACTACGCCGTGCTCGCCTCCGACATGGCCAAGACCCTCTTCCCTTATGAGGACCCGAGAGGCAAGTCGATCAAGCTCGGCTCCGACTACTACACGGTCGTCGGCGTCACCAAGGAGCGCGCCAGCACGGCCGGCATCGGCGGCAGTCTCGCCGCGCAGGACTTCAACAAGGACGTCTACATCCCCTTGAACACCTGCAAGCTCCGGTTCGGCGAGCGGATCATGAACAGCCGGGCCGGCTCGATGGAGTTCGAGGAGACGCAACTGTCGCAGATCACGCTCCAGGTCGGCAACATCGCCGAGGTCAAACCGTCGGTCCCGATCATCGACGCGGCGGTCACGCCGTACCACCCCAAGAAAGACACGACGATGGTCGTCCCCTACGACCTGCTCCTGGAAGCCCAGCGCCAGGCGCGGCAGTTCAGCATCATCCTGGGCACGATCGCCGCGATCTCGCTGCTGGTCGGCGGCATTGGGATCATGAACATCATGCTGGCGACCGTGACCGAGCGGACGCGCGAGATCGGCATCCGCCGGGCCCTGGGGGCCAAGCGGCGCGACATCACGCAGCAGTTCCTGATCGAGACGGTCGTCCTCTCCGGCGTCGGCGGCCTGCTCGGCGTCTCGCTCGGGATCGCGATCCCGCAACTGATCGTCTATTTCCTCCCCGAACAGAAGGCGTTCGTGACCGGTGCCTCGGTCCTGCTGGCCTTCAGCATCTCGGTGGTCATCGGCATCCTCTTCGGACTCTACCCCGCCCGCCGGGCCGCGTTGATGGACCCGATCGAGGCCCTCCGACATGAATAACGATCAAAGATCTATTGGTGGAAGACGTGCACTTGTCTGAGGATGACGCAACGCAACGCCCATCACGATTTCTTCACGATGTGTCGACCATGGCGCCCCTGTTGGTCTTGCGTCATCGGGTTGTGAAGACTAGGCTAAAGCGCGATGGGAACCGCGGCACCGGGGGCCCGCCCGGCGTCGCGGTGTTTGCTTCTAGGCCCTGAGGTCTCACCTCCGTCCGAGATTGCGCCAAACATGACGGGATGGCGCCCTCTCAGTCCCGAGCGCCCGGATGATTTTGGGAGCAGAAAGGCATGTCCAACGATCGGATTCCGATGTCGAAGGAGGGCTACGACAAGCTCAAGGCTCAGCTCGACAAGATGAAAAACGAGGACATGCCCCGGGTCGCCGAGCAGATTGCCCAGGCCCGGGGTTTCGGCGACCTCTCGGAAAACGCCGAGTTCGATGCGGCGGTCGAGGCTCAGGGCATGCTCCAGGCCCGGATCAACGACCTTCAGGACAAGCTCGGCCGGGCGATGATCGTCGATAAGTCGTCCATGCCTACCGACCGCGTCGTCTTCGGCTCGCGGGTCCGCGTCCTCGACCTCGACCTGAACGATGAGGAAGACTTCATCCTGGTCGGCCCCGGCGAGGAGGACTACGATCAGAACAAGATCCTCCTGACCAGCCCGATCGGCCAGGGCCTCGTGGGCAAGAAGCTCGGCGAAGTCGCCGAGGTCCCCGTTCCCCGCGGCACCCTGCGGCTCCGGATCATCGACATCAGCGTCGCGTAGCGCCCGGTCCACGAGCAGGACGCAGGACGAGGCCGCTCACGACGGCGGGGCGGATCATCCCGGCTCGGGCAGCACGAAGCCTTGCTCGCCCCAGTCCGCCGGTAGCGGCGCGATCCAGGTCAGGACGCGCCGCGAGACCGGATGCCGGACCTCCAGCGCGCGGGCGTGCAGCGCGATCCCCCAGGCCAGGGGCCGGGCGGCTCCGTAAACGGCATCGCCGACGATCGCCAGGCCCCGCCGGGCCGCCTGCGCGCGGAGCTGGTGCGTCCGCCCCGTCTCCGGCCAGAGCCAGGCGGTCCCCGCCGGCAGCCGCGCGCCCTCGCCCTTGCGGAACCGCGTGACGGCCCGACGCGCACCGGGCGTTTCCGAATCCACCGCGCGCACCACGCCCCCGGAGCCAACGGGCGTCAGCCAGTCGTCCCAGGTCCCTTCGGCGTCGAGCTCCGAGGCGTCGCGCTCGACGACCGCCCAATATTCCTTGCGCGCCTCGCGGCGCGCGAACTGGTCGGCCAACCGCCGCGCGGCCTTCGGCGTCTTGGCCCAGACGACGACCCCCGAGACGGGACGGTCCAGCCGGTGGACCGTCCCCAGGTAGACCGCGCTCGGGCTCTCGGCGCTCAGATACCGGCGCACCACCGCTTCGAGCGTCGACTCGCCCCCCGGCCTCCCCTGGGTCAAGATCCCGGCGGGCTTGGCGACCGCCAGGCAGTGCGGGTCTTCATACAGGATGACCAGGGACTCGGTCATGGCGACGGCACGCTCGGGTCAGAGACCTCAGAGCTACGGGAGGCCTCCCACTCCCCGCTGCGGGCCGCCCATCACGCCCACCGGAGCCCCGTCCGACGGCGGCGACGTGCTTGCGCCGCCCGATTCAGGCGCGCTCGACCCCATCGCCGGCGACTGGCCCGCGGCCGAGCCCAGCGGCGAGGAGCCCGGCGGACCGTACATGTGGCCCGCCGGGGCTCCGAAGCTGGCCGTCCCGCCCGGGGTCGGCGTGCCGAGCTGGCCCGTCGCGCCCGGCGCTCCGGCCGCGTAGGACGTCACCGAGGTCGACGCCGCGCCGCTCATCGGGTGTGGCTCCGAGCTGAAACCGACCGGCGTCCCCTGACGGCCGTCGTTCGTGTACGGGCGGCCGGGCGGGACCTGCGACTGCGTGCTCCGGCAGCTGGAACCCGTCGCCGCCACTAGCAGCGCCAGACCGCAGCCGGCCAGGGTGCGATTGAGCCGATCCATCGACATGTCTCCTCGTTCCTGGACTGGAATGGGTCGCGAACCGCGAACTTGCGGCTCACGGGAACCCGGCGCGGCCGAAAGACCTCCGATCGGAAATCCCTGATTCCGCGTGGGAATGACGACGTGAAGGATTCCGATCCTGAAACCAGCGGCCTTTCCAGGCGACGCGCACGGCATTCCGGGGAAGCGATTCGGGCCCGGCGGGGGTGCGACCGCGATCCGGCATCATGCCGAAGACGTCGGCCAGTTCCACCGAAACGAGGTGTCTCGCCAAGAAAGGAAAACCGGACGCCACCGGAGGGAGTCCGTCTCCCTCCGACGCGCCCGAATCATAGCGAAATCGACGTCCAGGTCAAGCGAAGCCCGGTCGGGCCGGGCGCGACCGGCGCTGGGTCACTTCTTGGCAGCATCGTAGCGGCGGCCGACTTCCTCCCAATTAACGGTATTCCACCAGGCGGTGATGTAGTCGGGCCGGCGGTTCTGGTAGTCGAGGTAGTAGGCGTGCTCCCAGACGTCCAGGCCGAGGAGCGGAGTGCCCGAGCCATCCATCAGGGGATTGTCCTGGTTGGGCGTCGAGGTGATGGCGAGCTTGCCATTCTTGACGACGAGCCAGGCCCAGCCCGAGCCGAAACGGCCGGCGGCGGCCTTGGCGAACGCCTCCTTGAAAGCGGCGAATCCGCCCAGCTCGCTGGTGATCGCCTGCGCCAGCGCGCCGGTCGGCTCGCCCCCCCCGTTCGGCTTCATGATCTGCCAGAACAGCGAGTGGTTGGCGTGCCCGCCCCCGTTGTTCCGCACGGCGGTCCGGATGCCCTCGGGCAGGGCGTCGAGTTTCGAGATCAGATCCTCGATCGTCTTGCCCTGATGGTCGGGGTGATCCTTCAGCGCAGCGTTGAGGTTGTTAACGTACGTTTGATGGTGCTTGCCGTGATGGAACTGCATCGTCTTGGCACTGATGTGCGGCTCCAACGCTCCATGATCGTACGGCAAGGGAGGCAAGGTGTACTCGGCCACGGTGTCGCTCCTTGGTTGATCCCGCCCCGAAGCGTCCGCCACGGCACGACACGGTCGGCGTTCGGGGTTCCGGTCCGCACAACCTACCACAAGTCCAGGCGCGGCATCAAATACTTCCGACCTTCGGCCCCCATCAGAGTGTCGAACAATACCCCAAACTGACCAGGGGATTGGCACGCTGAGCCCACGTCTGGCGTTGCCGCCGGTCCAGAGGCTGACGGTTCACGATCCGGGATGGCTCAGCAAGCGACGTTGCAACGCACCCGAGGGCAGTCGCCCGCGATGGCCGCGATGTGTCGGGCCAGGTCGAGGGCCTGGTTCCGCAGCTCCCTAACGGCCGTGGTCTCCCAGAGCTGCCCTTTGAGGAGAGGCCCGAGCGTGAAGAGACGTTCCGATCGCACCCCGGCCGCGTTCAAAAGGGCCCCGCTCTCGGCGGCCTCCAGCCCCATCCCCAGAGCGTCGGGCCGGGCGAGCCCCCGGGCGATCAGCTCCTCAACCAGCGGCGAGTGATCGGCCCGAACGTCGCGCGACGGGCCGGTGCAGTTGATGACCCGACGGGCGAGAAGGGTCTCTTCGTCCGGGCGCCCCCGACGGACCAGCCGGATGGCGACCCCGTCGCCCCGTTCCTCGATCCCTCGGACTCGGCCGGCGATCCCGGTCAGTTGGCCCGCGCGGCGGGCCTCCTGGAGAATCCGGTCGATCTCCGGGGCGACACGGTGGCGGTGGACGTCCCAGAGCGAGACCAGGTGGCGGAGGAATCGCTCTTTCTCGGTCGCGCCGAAGGAGCGCCAGACGCGCTGAAGATGGGGACGGAGGGCGTCGACCGCCGCGCGCCAGTCGCCCCCCTCCCGCTCGCAACGGGCCGCCTCGCGCCTCAGGTGGGAGAGCACGGAAGGGAGCGTGGTGAATCCGTCGAGGTCGATCGGGGAGGTCGAACAGGGGAAGAACGAGCGATGCGCCCGCGGGAACAGGCCGTGCCGCGAGACGACCGTGATGGGGCCCCGGAGGTCGTTGGCCCGCGCCTCGACGATCAGGTCCACGGCGGACAGGCCCGACCCGATCAGCACGATCGCGTCGCCCGGCGTCAGGCCGTCGAGCACCCCGTCTTCCCACGGGTTCTCCCGGTACACACCGTTCGCTTTCAAAGCCTCGGCGCTTTCGAGCGGGTCTCCGGGCCTGGGATGGCCGAGGGCGAGCATGGCCCGGTGGGCCCGGGTGCGGCTCCCGTCGCGGCCTCTGAGGGTGACGCCCGGGCCGTCCTCGCAGACGTCGACGATCTCGCCCCGGATGAGTTCGATCGCCGCCCCGTCCCAGCGCGCAGCGTGTGTCAGCAGTTCTTCGAGGTACTCCCCGTAGAGCCGGCGGGGCGCGAACGTCCCGGCGTGCGCGTCGGGGTCCCTGGCCTGGAGCCACTCCAGGAAATGTGCGGGCTCGTCGGGCAGCGCGCTCATCATCCCGGCCGGGACG
Source organism: Planctomycetota bacterium (assembly GCA_046744225.1). Lineage (GTDB taxonomy): Bacteria > Planctomycetota > Planctomycetia > Isosphaerales > Isosphaeraceae > JBKOZB01. Next base: position 11,057 of record JBKOZB010000288.1, read on the forward strand.
TTCAGCAGGTGATGAGGCGACGAGGTGCCGTATGCCACGCCTCGCGCGAACCGCTCGCCCCGCTCGAAGAGGAGGACCTTGATCGGGGGCCCACCCGCCAGGCGGGCCAGGTGGACAGCCACCACCGTGCCGCTGAAGCCGCCACCGACGATCGCGATCACCTGCGGCCTCGACCCGAGAAACGGAGATCGGCTCATGACGTCACCTGCCTCGTGCTTGAGTCATGGGGTTGGGGGAAGGAATGGGGGCCGTCCGCCCTGATCCGAGCCTTCAGAAGCGGGGGGCGGGCCGCGATCAGGCGGTCGTGATCGGCCAGGGTCGTCTCGCCGATCGAATAGGTCCGCATGCCGGTCAGCGGGGGCGAATAGATGTGGAGCGAGATCAGATCGGAGCCTGGAGACTCCAGGTTCGCCATCTGGTGGATGTCGCGATCTCCCGACACGCGGAAGGCCCCCGCGCCGAACGTGTGGGAGCGGACCGGGGCGAGCCGACCGCAGGGACTCGCCGCGAAGACCGTCTCGGTGGCAGTTCCCTCGATGATGTAGACCCCGCACGTGCTGCCGCCGTGGTCGTGGATCGGGCTGCTCTGGCCACTCCGCCAGCAGAGGACGAGCGCTTCGTAGGAAGGCCCGGAGTGGATGAGGACCCTTTGATAGGAGACGTCGCTGAACGCGATGCCGTCGGCCAGATCGACGCGGACCAACCTCAGGCGGCCGAACTGCCTGCGGATCGCGGCCCCAGACAGGGGGCCCTCCTGGCGGTCCCAGCGGGCGAACAGGTCGAGGAGACCCTCTCGGCCACTCATCGGTCCCTCCTTGGTCACCGACACCTGCGAGGCGAACCGGCGCGGCCGAAGAGGTGCCGACGTCCCGATCGCAAATCGCTGCCATCCCGGGAGGTCCGACGATCGTGGACAGGCCGCTGGCTCGTGGGGAATTGGGGAGCGATGCAATTCCTAGACCATCGGGCTGCCCTTTCGCTTTCCCCCCTACCTCTTTGAATCGGCCATCATGGCCTCGATCCCAAAGAATCTCACTCAGTCTGACCGAATTGGTCTGGAATTCGATCCTCCGAGAGCACTACTTCCCAATGGATGGCGTTGCCGGGGTTTTCCATCAGAGAACGCATCTTGCCAATGATCCCGCGGCATGGCAACCCGAAAACTTGACCATATCGGCCGAAATGGTCGAGGGTGCGCGCCGTCCCGGCGCGCACCCTGGGCGTTGCTGGAGTCCGTGCCCAAGCCCAGGACGATCGAGACCCCTCCAAGCTTCCTAGGTGCTTCAGCCCTGGAAAGCTTGATCCGCGACGAGGTGTCCTCGACGTCCCGACGGCGTCGCTCAACAGCCGCAGCAGACGGGCATGCCGTTCATCATCACACAGCAGGTACAACCGGCCTTCATCATGGCCGTGCAGCAATCGCAGCACGCCTGGATCATGGCGCAACAGTCCTTGTCGCCGCTGGTGCAGGTGATCGCGCATCCCTTGTCGGTCATCTCGCACTTGCACATGGCCATCGTCAGGTTGCAACAGCAAACGATCATGCCGTTCATCATCATGCAGCAGCTACACATGCCGCCGGCCATCATGGTGCAGAGGTTCTGCATCATGCTGCAGGTCATCGCGTCGTCGCAGGCGCAGGCGATCTTCATGCCGCCGTCGCATTTCTCCATCTTCATCGTGCAGCGCGGCATCATAATCATGTTCATACCGGTCGGCATCGTGCCGGGCATCCCCATGCCGGTCGTGCCCATGGTGCCGGTGCCCATGCCCATCATGCCCGTCATCGTGCCCCGCTCCATCATGCGAGTGCCCATCATGAGAAGTCTCCTTATCCAAGATCGGAACAGGACGACCCCGACCTCCGGGATCTCGTCGCATCCACGATTATCCCGGTCGACGGCAGGATTACAAGGGGTTAGTCGTAAAAAATGAAAACTAGTTACTTTACTATATTACTCGAGTAGATCAAGTTGGTCGAGAGCAACCAGGGGGCCCGCGGGGGTCATTCAAGCGGAGCGATCTCGATTCACGGGCGGACGCCGGGTTCATTCCCGGTCGCGACGGGCGTGTCGTCGGCATTGCCCCAGTCGGACCAGCCGACATAATAGTTGCGGGTCGGGAAGCCGAGCCGCTCCAGGACGAAGGCGTCAACCGAGGCGCGCCCACCCCCCTGACAATGCGTGATCACCGGCTCGCCCGGCTTGACTCCCAGAGTATCCAGCTTGGCCCGCAGCGCCTTCTCGTCGAGGAACCGGCCGTCCTTGTCGACGAGATCGGACCACTCGAGCCGGCAAGCGGCCGGGATGTGGCCGCCGCGCTTCGCTGACTTATTCTCGCCGATGTACTCGGCCTCGCTGCGGGCGTCGATGACGCGGGCCTTGCCCTGCTTGATCGCCGCGAGAACATCGCCCCGGGTGGCGTATCGGCCGGATCGGAGCGTGACCTTGAACGGCTGCGGTTCGATGGAGGCGACATCCGTGGCGACGGGCCGATTCTCCTTCTGCCAGAGCGGGAAGTTGCCGTCGAGCAGGCCGACCTTCTCGACACCCAGGTAGCGGAGTAGCCCCCAGAGCCGCGCCGGGTCGAGCTGGCGATTGCCATCATAAATGAGGACCTCGGTCTTCGGCCCGATCCCCAGCGGGGCGACCCACGCCTGCCATGCGCCGCGGTCGGTCAATCCTCTCGGCCTGGCGGCGAGCGCCTGCGCGGCCTTGGCATCGACCCAGACGGCGCCCGGGATGTGCCCCTTCTCGTAGTCGGCCCGGGGCCGGGCGTCGAGCAGGCGGAGGTTCGGATCGTCGAGGCGCTTCTGGAGCTCGTCGAACGAGACCAGCAGGGCGGGCGAGTCGCCCCGCGCAGGGACGCCCATGAGCACGATCGCACTCAAGGAAACGGCGGCAATCCTAGTCATCGGATTCCTCCTCGATCAAGTTGGTTCACTTCGTCACGGCCGCGATGGGGAAGAACGTCGAGCTGGCCCAGAGGAGGACGCCCAGCAGGGCGAGCCCCAGGAGCAGGCTCCCGGCGATCAGTTTCTTCTCGACGGGCAACAGGGGCTCGTAGGGGATCGCCGCCAGTTCCTCGGCGAGCGTCGTCCCCTCGGGCTCGGGGTTCGGAGTCGGGGTGGGCTGCGTCATCTCAGGGAGCCTCCGCCGAGGACCGGGGGAGAGATGCTGTGGAAGAAGAGCCACGAGATCGCCAGGCCGATCCAGATGATGAATCCGAAGAGGCTGATCACGTACACCAGCGCCAGGCGCCCGATGCCTTCGGCCCAGAGCCTCTTGAAGTTGGCACCGAGGCCGATCGTGAAGAAGGTCAGCACGAAGAAGAGGCTGCGGAGGAGGTCGCTCTCTGCGGTCGCGGCCTTGAGCCCGTCGAGCGCGTCGGGCCGGGCCAGCGCCGCCCCCAGCAGTGCCAGGAAGAGGAAAAAATAGCCCAGGACGAACTTGGGGAACCGCTCCGCGATGGCGCCGATCGGAAGCTTCTGACCGGGCTTCTTCTCGATCCCGTAGACCCAGACGGCGGCCAGGACGAGCGCCCAGATGCCGATGAAGACGTCGATGAAGATCTTCACGGTCGTGGTCGTCGTCAGCATCCAGCCGGGCTCGTAGGCCAGCCCCGTGCCGGCCGCCTTGCCCCGGATCAACGCGTCGGTGATCGCCCCGCTGGCCACGGCGGCGCCGTCGGTCTTGACCGCCAGGCCCATCCAGGCAGCCGCGACCATCGGCTCGTGGGCCAGGAACGTCTGCGCGGCGAAGGGGAGCACGAGCAGCTCGACGACCGAGAAGACGACGACGAGTGAGGAGACCATGATCGGCACCACGGGCCGGGCGCGGATCGCCGCGCCGGTTGTGATCGCCGCCGACACCCCGCAGATGGAGATACCGGAGGCCAGCGGTGCCGCCCATTCCCGGCTGAACCGGAAAGACCTCCGCGCGATGAAATAGACCAGGGCCCAGTAGATCAGATAGGCTTCGATGATCGCCGCCAGCCCGCGGAACATGATGGCGGAGACCAGGCCGCTCGCGGCGGCGGCCTTGATCCCGAGCGAGCCGCCCAGGATGACGATCGCCGTCTTGATGTACCACTCAGGGCGGGCGGCCTCCTTCAACCAGCCGGCCACGCTGGGCAAGAAGTTGCCGATCGCCAGCCCGGCCAGCAGCGCCACGATGTAACCGGCCTCTCCCGTGAGCCCCAGGGACCACGGCAGGCCCATCGCGGCCC
>JBKOZB010000170.1:0-6019 GCA_046744225.1 Planctomycetota bacterium
GTGTCCTTCAACGCCGCGCCTACGGGCTCCGCGATGAAGAGTACCTACGGCTCAAGATCCTCACCTGTATGCTCCCGGCGCTGTGACGACGCCGTCTACCCAAACGTGCCTAAAATCACCCACACGATTCCACGAAGAGCCAGAAATGATTGTAGACGGGGGTCAACGCTCGCGCTCAGCAGCAGGGATGCGAGCAGCCAGAGCCGAGTCTTTCCAGGCAGTCACCATCGGGACGTTGGAGCCCTACGTCTCGAGGGATGGTTTCGGCAGGTTCTACCGGGACTCACGCGCCGCATCACCGTCTGGGGCTCAGCGGAACGCTGCGGCGAGGCGGTGGGCCGGATCATCGCCCACTGCGCTCGCCTGCTGATCTTCAATCCCGTGCTCAATGAGGCCGAGCAGCTCGACCGCGTGGGGTCGGAGCGGGTGCCAACGCTCGCGTCCGCCTAGCGACAGGAACGCCGTGCCGCACGCGACACGTCCGCGCGATTCATCCAGATCACAAAAGCTCCTTTGGGTCCTTGCTTTTCATGACTCGCCGAACCATTCTCCGCGCTCGCATTTTATCCCAGAGCCTGATCCCGACAAAAACCAGATACCCCGATGCCACAAGGATGAGGAGAAAGACTAAAACCTCTCCCGCACCTACAATGAGCTTGATCATGCATCATTTCCCCTGTTCGAGCCGGATAAATGGAACGCTGCCGCTACCCATATAAGTTGGGAGCTTCCCATCCCACTTGTCCAGCGCCTTCATTTGGAGCACTTCCGGTGAACTCTTGAGCGATTCTTGAAGTAGCTTATTGGCTTTCGCTTGTCCTTCAGCTAAGGCGAGCTGTGTCTCCCCTTTCTTGATGGCCTGTTGTCGAACAAATTCTTCCTTTTGAACGTTCTGTTCTTCGACTTGTTTCTGCTCAATGGCATGACTAAAGTCAGGAGAGAACGTAATATTGGTAATCGACACGGCCTGCACCGTGATCCAATACGGTGACAGCCTCGCTTTCAATCCGTCTTCGATTTCTTTCTTCAATTTCGGGCGTTCCTGGATGACCTTCTCGACCGGAAACAGTGCCGTCGAGGCTTTCGTCACCTCTTCCACGGCGGGGAGGATAATCTGCTGGGTAAAGTTCGCCCCGACGTTCTTGATCAATTCATGGCATTTAGTGCCATCAATGGCGAAGTTCACCACAATCGTCGTATGGACGTTCTGCAAGTCTCGACTGGACGCATCTGCTTTGACTTCAAATTTCTGAACCTTCACGTCAACATGGTAGACCGAGGTGGTGAGGGGGTTGTAGAGGTAAAACCCGGCTGGGTAGCATCTCGGATCGACATCCCCGAATCGAGAAAACACAACGGCTTCGCCAGGGGACGTCGAGGTAAACCCGCAACCAGCCACAAGGAATGCGATCATCCCCATTAGAAAGAGCAACCGTACCATCAGATCTCCCTTGCCCGTTGGGACGGACTGCGCGAGCGCGTAGAAGTCATTTCACTCGGGATTTCCGATATGGACCGGTCGCCGCCCCGGTGACGGCGTCACCGAGCTGGCCAAGCTCGTCAACACGTCCCAACACGTCAACGGCAGCCACTCTGGGAACCCCTGGGGCCGGTGCAGCCCGTTGTCTCCGAGTGTGGTCACTCTGACCGTGTCGTGCAAAGACAGCGCAGCCGCGGCCTCTCTCGCTGCTCACCCCCCGCTCCCTGTGCAGGACTCGGGAATCAGGTCGGATGCCCGGCGAGCCGCTCGATGCGCCCGAGGATCTGCCCAAACAGGCGCCGCGTCAAGTAGCTCTCGGCCAGCTCGAGGATAAAGTACCGCGCATGCCGGATGAGGCGCCCGCCCGTCTTGAACAGGCGCTGTTGCAGGCTCGTCAGGTACCAACTCTGGATGGCGAGAGGCAGGACGAGCCGCCGCCTACTGGGGAGTCAAATCCCGCGGACCTTGCTGGTTCAAATCGCGGGCCTGCAATCACTGAAATCGAGCAACCAGATCTTCGAGTGTCTCGCTGATCGAGATCCGACCAGTCCCATGACCTTGGCAGTAGTCCGTCCCGAGGCTGCACGAGCGGCCAGCCGCTCACCGGCGGCGGCGACACGGTCGCCGCCGGTGAGCCGGGCTTGCCTTATCGCGGCTGGGGGACGATCCGAATGTACGGCTTCGGCGCCTTCCAGCCACCTGGGTATGCCTGCTTGGCATCGGCATCGGAGACTGCCGGCACGATGATGACGTCCTCCCCCTGCTTCCAGTTCACGGGCGTGGCCACCTTGTGCTTCGCCGTCAACTGGCAGGAATCCAGGAGCCGCAGGACTTCGTCGAAGTTGCGGCCGGTGCTCATCGGATAGGTCAGCATCGCCTTGACCTTCTTGTCCGGCCCGATGACGAACACCGAGCGCACGGTCGCGTTGTCGGCTGCGGTTCGGCCCTGCGCCGTGGTGCCGGAGTCCTCCGGCAGCATGTCGTAGGCCTTCGCCACCTTCAGCTCGGAGTCGCCGATCAACGGGTAGGTGACGGCGTGCCCCTGCGACTCCTCGATGTCCTTGGACCACTTCTCGTGATCGGGGACCGAATCAACGCTAAGGCCGACGATCTTGCAGTTGCGCTTGTCGAACTCGGGCTTCAGCCCCGCCATGTAGCCGAGCTCGGTCGTACAGACGGGGGTGAAGTTCTTCGGATGCGAGAACAGGATGGCCCACCCGTTGCCGATCCACTCGTGGAAATTGATCCGGCCTTGCGTGCTGTCCGCGATGAAGTTGGGAGCTTCGCTGTTGATTCTCAACGCCATGACTCACCTCCGCATCGTGTGAACGGTTCGTACATGGGATACCCGAGGGAGAGAATTGGGGCTCGCACCTCCTGGCGGCCTCGCCGACCGCGTGGGCACCCATTAGGTACCTCCGGACTCCCCCGCGTCAAGAGCCGGCCGGGTATACCATGGGTCAGGCGATCCTTCGAGGGTTACCCGAGGAGGGCTCATGTTCCAGCCGAACGAGCGGGTGACGGTCGACCTGTCCGGCTTGGTCATCCAAGGCGTCTCGTTCAGCCAGAACGTGCAGAAGGCCCTCGGGACGATCCTGCAGCAGGTGTCCATGGAGCCGCCCGTCTACAAGGTGGAGCTCCTGTTCAGCTTCAAGGGCATCAAGCGGGTGGAGGTGCCGGTGGAGCGGATCCATCGAAGCTGACCATGAGCTTGCTGCAGAGGAGCGCGAGGACTGTCATGGCCTGGGACAAACGCATCGAGCGATTCCTGGACCGCTACCCGGCGCTCCGCGCGATCGGCAACACCTCGCTCGTCCCGGTGCCCATCTTGGGCGACGAGCTGCCCGGCGTCGAGGTACTTGCGAAGATGGAATGCCTCAACCCGGGTGGCTCGCTCAAGGACCGCCCCGTCCTGCGCATGCTGCTCACGGCGCTGGCTGATGGGCGGCTGCCGCCCGGCAAAACCGTCCTGGACAGCTCGTCGGGCAACGCCGGCATCGCGTACGCGATGGTGGGGAGGATCATCGGCTACTCCGTCGAAATCGTCATTCCGGACAATGCCAGCGCAGAGCGCAAGAAACGGATGCTGGCGCACGGCGCGCGCCTGGTCTACACGGACGCGCTGAAGGGCTACGATGAAGCGTTGCGCGAGGTGCACCGCCGCTACGAGGCCGACCCCCGGCGCTATTTCTTCTGCGATCAGTACAGCAACGAGGACAACTGGCGCGCCCACTACGAGACGACGGCTGCCGAGATCCTCGACCAGACCGACGGCAGGCTCACGCACGTCATTGTGGGCGTCGGGACCGGCGGGACGGTGACGGGGGTGGGGAGACGCTTGAAGGAGCACGACCCCAAGATCCGCGTGATCTGCGTGGTCCCGGAGGTATTTCCCGGGATCGAAGGCCTCAAGCCGCTCGGGGGGCCCGAGGACATCGTCCCCGCGATCCTGGACGAGGCGGTCATCGATGAGCGGATTCCCGTCACCAGCGATGACGCCTACACAATGTGTGGGAGACTAGCCCGCGCGGGCTTTTTCGTCGGCCAGTCCTCCGGGGCCTACATGGTGGGGGTCGAACGCATCGCCCGTCGCGAGCGAGCGGGGCGCTTCGTGACGCTGTTCAACGACCTCGGGGAGCGCTACTTCTCGACTCGGCTCTGGGACTAGCCGAGGCCGCGCCCGTCGCGTCCTTCCAGCGATGGAACTCGCGCACCCATGTCTCGGGGATCGCCCAGGATGAGCCGATCGGGGGTGAAAATCGTCAACGAGAACTCCGTGCCCGGCGGGTTATTACGCAACTCCGCTAACCGGTCCTGCCAGTAGTAGCGCGTAAGTACCATAGGGCCTGGTCTCGGTCATGACCGGCCTGGTCCCAGGCCTTTTCCTTGGCGCAGTAAACGTTGGCGGCTGACACGCGTGTTTCAGTTCCCTGCACCGATGCCCAGAACCGTCCGGCACCGTTGGTCCGATTCAGGGGCCCGTAATCACCGAAATCGAACCGGTTGGCTTCTGAGGTGGAACTCATCTGACGATCCACTCGGATGTCTGAGTCTTGAGAAAGTGAAAATCGGATGGGACTGCCGGGGGGAATGTCCTGGGAAGACGGGAATCGGACTGGGGTGCCCCTGACCACAATCGCTCCGAGGTAAATCTCTCTACCCGAGGGTTCCGGCAGGGTGCCGGGAGATCTGTATACGGCGAAGTCCTCAACCCCGGCATGGTCCAGTTCGTCGGGCTCAGGTCCCGTCGGGCGCGTCAGCCGTCATGGACGCCCTCCTTCCGGCTCGGTCTTCTTGCGAATCTCATCGGCAGTGACCGTCGCAATCCGGTCCCGGTAGCCCACGCCCGTCACCCATTTCACCTTGTACTGGCCACCAGGCAATGTCGCGATGATATAGCCCTCGGTATGTTCGCGACCATGCCGAAGGACAACCAAGTCACCCGTCCTGAGTGACGCGTGCGGCGGAGGCGTCAGAGGCATGCTCAGCATTCCTCGAAGTGCAGTGGATCGGAGTCTAGCAGCGCCGGAGGCTCCTCGTGGTGAGCACGGGCTAGGACCCGCGTGAACGACCGCGCGGGGCACGAGCCTATCCGGCCTCCCCTCAGCCCCCTCACACGTCGTCCTCGCTCGTTCTCGGACCGCTGGGCCGGGCAAAGACAGACCGCTCACCCGAGCCCAACCCGCGCCAGTGTTCCGTAGGGGCTCAGTCCGGGTCTCCGTGCCGTACCTCAAGGTGGGGGTGAGAAACGTGTCACATCGGATCTCCCGGCAGCAACCCAGCTTGGTCTGAGACCGAATGATGTGGCCATCCGGTGACTGCTACGGGCGCCCATCCTGAGATCCTTATAAGACCATAGGCGGCCTTGGCTACCCCTTCCGCCGTGACCCTTTCTTGCCCTTCTTGGGCCGTGCTCCGGCCTTCCGGGCAACTCCCTCAGAGAGATCCGCTGGCTTCGCCGAGAGTAGACCGGAAACAGCTTCCTCAAAGGCGAGGCGATAGAGCGACAGGGCCCTGCGGTGTCTGCCAGTATTCTTCTTCACGTGCCAAATCTCACGTCAACGGCCTTTGTTGCCCCTGGTGCGTACGTGGGGTGCCGCCCTCGCCCTTATAACCCAGCCAACGCGCCCCCCAGACGTTCCGCACGCTCTTCGGCCTGCCGGACGCGCCGTGAGAGCGTCACCAAGAGGGATTGGGTGAGCCCGGGCACCTCCTTGAGAAGCACAGAGAAGTGCCGGCGGCTGATCACGAGGAGGCGGACCGGCGACTCCTCGACGATGGTGGCCGAGCGAGGGCCTCCATCCAGCAGGCTCATCTCGCCGAAGAACGCTCCGGGCGGCAGAGGCCCTCGCGTCTCCGTAGCCACGTCGACGCTCGCGGTTCCGTCGAGGATGAAGAAGAACTCGTCGCCGGGCTCGTCCGCACGGGTCAGTATGGTGCCGGCCGGGGCATCAAAGACCCGTGCGATTCTGGCGATGCTGCGGAGTTGCCGCTGGCTGCATTCCTCAAAAATCCAGACTTCCTTGAGTCGCTCGATCT
>JBKOZB010000113.1:0-5443 GCA_046744225.1 Planctomycetota bacterium
GTCACCGACAGCTTTCATACCAAGGCCCGGATCCGCAACATCTCGACCGAGCGGATGATGCAGGCGCTGGGCGCGGGGAAGATCGTCATCGTGGCCGGGTTTCAGGGGGTCGACGAGCACTACAATATCACGACCCTGGGCCGGGGCGGGTCCGACACGACCGCCGTGGCGTTGGCCGCCGTGCTCGGGGCCGACGTCTGCGAGATCTACACCGACGTGGACGGTGTCTACACGACCGACCCGCGGATCGTCCCCGAGGCGCGGAAGATCGACCGGATCAGCTACGACGAGATGCTCGAGCTGGCCAGCCTGGGCGCGGGGGTGATGCACTCGCGGTCGATCGAGTTCGCCAAGAAGTTCGACGTGCCGATCCACGTGCGCAGTTCGTTCTCCGACGCGCCCGGCACCTGGATCGTCGCCGAGCGCGACGCCCGGCAGCTCGGCGTGACCGTCACCGGCGCGGCCCTGGCGAAGGACGAGGCGCGGGTCACGATCCTCGGTGTCCCCGACCGCCCCGGCATCGTGCACACGATCTTCCACACGATTGCCGCGTCGCATATCGTGGTGGACATGATCGTGCAGAACGTCGCGACCGAGGGAACGACCGAGGTGAGCTTCACCGTCGCCTCGGGCGACCTGGCCGAGACGCTCCGCGCCGCCGAGCGTGCCGCGCGGGCGATCGGGGCCAAGGGCGTGACGCACGACGCCGAGGTCGCCAAGGTCTCGGTCGTCGGCCTGGGGATGCGGACCCACACCGGCGTCGCCACGATGATGTTCGAGGCGCTGGCCGAGGCGGGGATCAACATCCAGATGATCACGACCAGCGAGATCAAGATCAGCGTGCTGGTCGGACAGGCCTCGGCGGCCCAGGCTCTCCGGGCCGTGCACCAGGCGTTCGCGCTCGACCAGTGGGGCGACGAGTCGGCCTCGATGTTCGCGGCCGCACCGCCGCCGCCCCGCGTCCCGCGTCCCACGGTGCCCTCGGCCTCGACCGAGAACGGGTCGTCGGCGCCGCAGGGGCCAGGTATGGAAGACCTGGTGATCTCGGGCGTCGAGCTCGACGAGGGCCAGGCGCGCGTCACCGTGTTCGACGTCCCGGACCAGCCGGGCTACGCCGCCCGCGTCTTCCGCCGGATCGCCGACGCCGGCGTCTTCGTCGATATGATCGTGCAGAACGTCAGCACGGCGGGCAACACCCACCTGTCCTTCACCGTCCCCCGCGACGCCGCCGAATCCGCCGCCCGCGCCGTCCGCGCCGACGGCCCGGGTGAGGTCTCGGTCGAGCCCGCCCTGGCCAAGCTCTCGGTCCTCGGCGTCGGGATGCGGACCCACACCGGCGTCGCCACCCGGATGTTCGGCGCCCTGGCGGAGCGCGGGATCAACATCGCCCTGATCAACACGAGCGAGGTTCGGATCAACGTCGCGACCGACATCGCCCGGGGCCAGGAAGGGCTTGCCTGCCTGAAACAGACGTTCGACTTGCCCAACGGTGCGTGAACTGGCACGAGCTTTGTTCGAGAGAAAGATGATCCGGTCGTCGAACGTCCCTCGGTCGGAGGGGCGCTGGCATCATGCGTGATCCTGAGATCCCACAATCCGCATCAACCCGCTTCCCGCTCTGGGTCTATGGCGTTTCCCTGCTCGTGCTCGGGCTGCTCGGGTTCGCCTTCGGCCAGCTCGGCCAGTCGGACCAGATCGATGATCCGACCGATTTCGATAATTTCATTCATGCGTGGGTTGTCGCGCGGCGCACGAACTGGCCCATCTTGACCGCGCTGTTCCACTGGGCGACCCGCTTCGGCAACCCCGACGTGGCCACGATGGCGACGGCCTTGATCACGTTCGGACTGTACGCGATGCATCGCCGAGGGGTCGCCGGGATTCGCAAGTCGGAGGCATTCGTCTGGCTGGGGGTGATTCTCAGCGGCCGGTTGTTGAGCAGCTGGCTGAAACTTGTCTACCAGCGCGAGCGGCCGCCGGTGCTCCATCGGCTCGTTCTGGAGTCGACCTACAGCTTCCCGAGCGGCCACAGCGTCTTCGCCGCCGTCTTCTTCACGATGCTGGCGGCGCTCCTGGCCCGGTTCGTCCCCGGGTCGCGCCCCTGGGTGCGCGTGGGGGTCGTGGCGCTCTGCCTTTTCTTTGCGGTCCTGATCGGGGTGAGCCGGGTCTGGCTGGGAGTCCATTACCCGACCGACGTGTTCGGGGGGTTGATCCTCGGGGCGGGATGGGTCCTGGTCGTCTGGGTCGTTCGCTTCGGCTGGCGGCACTGGCAGCATCACTCGATGGGGGGTGCTTGACGTCCTCGCCGCCCGGCGATTACGGTGGGGACCGGCCCGAAGGAGAGTTCGGCATCCTGGCGACCTTCGAAAACGATCGGTCGTTCCCACCCTCAACCCCAGGAAGAGACGACCCCCGTGGCACGCGACAAGGTGGTTCTGGCTTATAGCGGCGGGCTCGACACGTCGGTCGCCGTCAAGTGGATCAACGAGACATACGGCCTCGACGTGATCGCGTACACGTGCGACCTCGGCCAGGGGCAGGACATCCAGGCGATCCGCCAGAAAGCGCTCCGGACCGGGGCCGTCGAGGCGATCGCCGAGGACGTGCGCAACCTGTTCGTCGACTTCTTCGCCTTCCCTTCGCTGACGGCCGGCGCCTTGTATGAAGGGAAGTACCCGCTGGCCACGGCCCTGGGGCGCCCCTTGATCGCGCAGTTGATGGTCCGGGTCGCGCGCGAGCACGATGCCGTGGCTGTGGCGCACGGGTGCACGGGGAAGGGGAACGATCAGGTCCGGTTCGACGTCACGTTCCAGACGCTCGCGCCCGACCTGAGGATCATCGCGCCGGTGCGGGAGTGGAAGTGGACCCGCACGCAGGAGCTGGAATTCGCCGCCAAGCACGGCATCGAGGTCGAGGCGACCAAGAAGTCGATCTTCAGCACCGACCAGAACCTCTGGGGTCGGTCGATCGAGGCGGGCATCCTCGAAGACCCCTGGGTCGAGCCGCCCCCCGAGACCTTCCAGTGGACCGCCGACCCGAGGACCGCGCCCGAGGAGCCCGAGGAGGTCGAGATCACTTTCGAGCGGGGCCGTCCAGTCGCGCTCAACGGCCAGCCGCGCGATGGCGCCCCGTTGATCGAAGAGCTGAACCGGATCGCCGGGCGGCACGGGGTCGGCCGGATCGACCACATCGAGAACCGCCTCGTCGGCATCAAGTCGCGCGAGATCTACGAGGCCCCCGCCGCCGTCGTCCTCCACGAGGCGCACCGCGAGGTCGAGTTCCTGACCCTCTCCAAGGAGGCGCTCCGGTTCAAGACCTACGTCAGCCAGGCCTACGCCGACCTGATCTACAACGGCCTCTGGTTCAGCGCGCTGCACCAGGACCTGATGGCCTTCGTCGTCTCGAACCAGCAGTACGTCTCGGGGACCGCCCGGGTGAAGCTGTACAAGGGCCACGCGATGATCGTCGGCCGCAAGAGCGAGCACAGCCTCTACCGGCACGAGCTGGCCACCTACGAGGAGGGCGATCAGTACGACGCCTCGGCCGCGCTGGGGTTCATCAAGATCCACGGTCTGACGCAGACCACGCAGGCCAAGCACCAGATGCTCAAGGGGGGTCGCGGCCCGCACATCGAGCTGCCCAGCATCATCCCCCCGGCGCCTGGAGAGAGGTGAAAAGGAGGCCAAACGCGATGGCGATGCTCGTCCTCGACCCGATTGCGCAGGACCAACTGATCCGCGAACGCCGGATGCGCGGCGAGGACCACTGGGATGAGGTCTGGGAAGAAGTTTACGTCCTCATGCCGAACCCGAACGTGGAGCACCAGGACATCGCGACCGGGCTATCGACCGTCCTCCGGATCGCCGTCGATTGGACCGGGCTGGGCAAGGTGTTCCAGGGCATCAACGTGAGCGACCGCGTTGACGATTGGACGCAGAACTATCACTGCCCGGATGTGGCCGTCTATCTGCATGGGAACCCTGCGGTCAATTGCGGGACGCACTGGCGCGGCGGCCCCGATTTCGCCGTCGAGATCGTCAGCCCCGACGACCGGTCGCGGGAGAAGCTGGGCTTCTACGCGCGCGTCGAGGTGCGGGAACTCTTGCTCATCGACCGCGCCCCGTGGTCCGTGGAATATTATTGACGGTCAGAAAAATAAGGCTACACGAACCTCGGGGTCGCTACACTGGATCGCATGAGATCCCCTGGCTCGACTTCCGAACGGGAGCGCCGACGGTTCCTCGCCGTCCAGCGTGTGCTCGACGGATACGCGATCGAGGAGGTCGCCGACTTCCTCGGCGTCCATCGCACATCCGTGTCCCGCGGGGTCGCCGCTTTCCGCGCGCGGGGGACCGCCGGGCTTTCGGTCGGGGCCTCCCCCGGCCGGCCCCGGAAACTGACGGCCACGCACGAGAAGGTCGTCCTCCGCTGGCGGACCGACGATCCCACCGAGCACGGCTTCCCCACCGCGTTGGGGACCGCCGCGAGGATCGGCCAGATGATCGCGCAGGAGTTCGGCGTCGGCTTCAACCCACGAGACCTCAGCGGCGGGCTGCGGGACCGGGGCTTCACCCCGCAGGAACCCCAGCGGGTGCCCCGCGAGCGCGACCCGGCGGCGCTCGCGGCCTGGCTCGCCACCGACGGGCCGCGCCTCAAAAAAAGGCACGGCGCCAGGGGGCCGCTCTCGCCCTGAGCGACGAGAGCGGCTTGCTGAGGGCCCCCTTGGTCCGTCGCACCTGGGCGCCGCGGGGCCGAACGCCGACCTGGGCGCGACGCCCCGGCGGAGGCCCGCGTCAGAAGGTCTCGGTCGCGTCCGCCCTCTGGCGGTCCCCGCACCGGGACCGCCTCGGGTTGTTCTCCCGAACCCTGGTCAACGATTACTTCGACCACGGGACGTCGGCCGCCTTCCTGGAGACGTTGCTGAAGCAACTGACCGGTCGCGTCGTCGTGTGGGGCGGCGGGAGCATGCCCAAGGGCGATCCGATCACCCAGTTGCAGGCCCTCCTGAAGGGCCGTCTGAGCGTGGAGAGGTTCCGCCGTACGCGCCGGAGCTGAACCCGGCCGAACCGGTGTGGAGTTGGCGGAAGTCCAGTCGGCTGTGTAACTTTGCCCCGCGGGACGCGATCGAACTCAACGGGCGCGTGGTCAGCAAGCTGACGGCCATCCCAGACGACCAGGAATTGCTGCGGAGTTTCTTTCATACTTCGGAACTTCCGCTGCCGCGGGCATTAGTTTCCTGACTTGCTATAACGGCCGCCCCTTGCAAGACCCGATCCGCCGGTCTACAAATCAGCTTCATGCCGACCCTCAAAGAACTTGTTCATAGGCTATCCGGAAAGCTAGGCAGCGGCTCTTCGCTTGTCCATGAAAGGGACTGGCTTCCGTTTCGCATCCGGGGCCAACCGCCGCAGCATCTGGCCGATCGCCCTGATCCGCACCCACG
>JBKOZB010000304.1:0-9973 GCA_046744225.1 Planctomycetota bacterium
GTTGGACCGATCTTAGGGTTTGGAGCGAGAGGAGGATGGGAGTTTACCGGCTCGCGGCGGCTCGGTGCCGGTCCTCCGACCCACCGCGAGAACAGGGGGACGCTCGCCGATGGATCGGTCGGGACAGGGAGCCGCTGGCACGGAGCATGGACCCGCTCATGCGCACTTGGTGGGAGTCGCGGGTCGGGGTCTGCCGGGCCTGGCCCAGGTGCTCGCTCAGCGCGGGGTGGTGGTGACCGGTTCGGAACGGGGTTCCCGTCCCACGGTGGATCGGCTTCGGCAACTTGGGGTTCGGGTCCACTCCGGGCACGAGCCTCGCCCTTGTCCCCGGAGCGCGCAATTCCTCGTCTACGGTTCCGAGATCGGCCGCGTGCATCCGGAGCGGCTGTCGGCCGCCCGGCGCGGGGTGGTGCAGGGCACGGCCGCCGACTGGCTCGGGCGCTGGATGCACGGGGGCCTCGGGCTAGCCGTCGCCGGCCGCCGCGCAGCGAGCGTGGCGTCGGCGATGATCGGCTGGACCCTGACGCGGGCCGGGCTCGACCCGACGGTCGTTCTGGGGACCCCTGCCCCGCAGCTCGGCGGCTGGGCCCGCTGGGGGACCGGACCGCACCTGGTGGTCGAGGCGATCGAGACGGCCGCCGGGCTGGGGCCGCTCGCCCCCTGGCTGGCGGTGGTCCTGGACGTCGAGCCGGAGAGCAACCCGGGGGCCGAATCCAGGGCGCGGACCGACGCGCTGCGGCGGTTCCTCGCTTCGATGCCGGGCGATGGGCACGTCCTGGCGCTGGGGGACCAGGCCACGATCGGCGCCGCGGTGCGGGAATGGGGGGCGAAGGTCGAGTGGCTCTCGCTCGAACGGGGGAGCGCCTGGTGGGGGGCCGACCTGCGCGAGGAACGGGGCCGGTATCGCTTCCGCGCGTTCCACCGGGGCCGGTTCGCCGTCGAGGTGCGGCTCCAGGTGCCGGGCCGCCGCAACGTGCTGAGCGCCCTGGCCGCGGTCGCCGCCTGCGACCGGCTCGACCTGCCGGCGCCGGAGATCAAGCAAGGACTGGAGGAGTTTGCCGGGGTTTCCCGCGATTTCGAGTCCCGTGGGACCTATCGAGGTGTTACGCTGGTGGATGATCAGGGCCAGGACGCGACGGCCGTCTCCGAGGCCCTGGCGCTGGGGCGGCGGTCCTTCGGCTCCCGGCGGCTCTGGGTGGTCCTCGGTGCCGCGGGTGGGGTGTGTGATCCCGAGGCGCAGGGACATTATCTCGCCGCGCTGGCCGACGCCGACCACGTCGTGATCACCGAGGGATGCGACGAACCCGGCTCCGGCACCCGACCGGAGCCGAGCCCGGCCCTCGCCTTGGTCGCGGCCCTGGCCGCGGCCGGTGTCCCGGCCCGCTGGACGGCCTGTCTCAACGACGCGATCTCAGAACTGGACCGGCATCTCGAACCCGGCGACGTGCTGGTGACGCTCGGAGCCGGCGATGTGGGGACGATCTCCGATGCATTCATTCGACGACTTCCGCGCGATCGTCACGGCCGATGAGCCGCTGGCCCCCCACCTCTGGTTCCGGCTGGGCGGACCGGCCGCGTACCTGGCCCGGCCGAAGTCGCTCGCCCAGTTGCTCGGCCTGATACGGCGGTGCCGCGACGAGGAGATCTCGTTCAAGATCCTCAGCGGCGGATCGAACGTCCTGGTGCGCGACGAGGGGGTCGAGGCGATGGTGATCCACCTGGAGAGCCCTGCCTTCTCCGACGTGACGGTGCGTGGCAACCTCGTCGAGGCCGGCGCCGCCGTCCCGCTCACGGCCCTGATCTCGCAGTCCGCCCGCGCGGGGCTCGCCGGGCTGGAGATCCTGACCGGAATCCCCGGCACCGTCGGCGGCTCCTTGCGGGGCAACGCGGGCGATCGTCAGGGGACCATCGGCCAGTTCGTCCACCAGGCGACCGTCATTGATGCCGCCGACGAGATCCAGGTGCGGGATCGGGACGACCTCAGCTTCACCAATTGCGAGTCGAACCTCGACGAGCCGGTGATCCTCTCGGCTGAGTTCGAGCTCGACCCCGAGGACCCCGAGTCGGTCGTCCGCCGGATGCGCCGGATCTGGATCGTCAAGAAGGAGAACCAGCCCTACGGCCACCAGTCGTCGGGCTGCATCTTCAAGAACCCTTCGCCCGACCTGACGGCCGGCACCCTCATCGAGCAGGCCGGCTTGAAGGGAACCCGCCACGGCGGCGCCGAGGTCTCCGATCGACACCCGAACTTCATCGTCGCCCAGCCGGGCGCCTCAGCCTCCGACGTCCTCCACCTGATCGACCAGATCCGCCAGCGCGTCTGGCAACAATTCGGCTACGAGCTGGAGCTGCAACTCCAGATTTGGTGAAACTCCTCGATCGGAGGGGGTGATGGAGCACCGCGAGACCCCAGGGGCGGCCACGGAGGCCACCCGCCGGTTCGCGCGGTTCGTCGCGGCGCCGAGAGTGCGGCGGCTGGTACTGACCCGGATCGGCCTGGCCGGGCTCGCGGCCCTCCTGATGCTCGCCGCGCTGATGGTGCTCCTGGAACTCGCGACGAGCTGGCTCAACGGGCATCCGGACTACCAGCTCCCGTTTCGTAAGATCACCCTCGTCCCACCTCCTCCGGCCTGGTATCGCGGCGGGGCGGCGGTATTCCTCGACCGGGTCCGCGACGGCGACCCGTCCAAGGAGACACTCTCGGTCCTGAGTGTCGATCTGGCGGAACTGGGGAACATTTTTCGGCTTTACTGCTGGGTCGATAAGGTCGGACGCGTCGAGCGCTCTTATCCGAACCGGCTCGTGGTCCACCTGGAATACCGCAAGCCGGTGGCGCTGGTGCAGTCCAAGTACGCGCCCGACCGGGTCATCGACAAGGATGGCGTGATCCTGCCCATGGAGGACATCAACTGGGGGGCCGCCGGCCGCTTGATCTGGATCTCGGGGCTCGAACCACCGTTCGACCCCCGGCCCGGCCGGGTCTGGAAGTCGGGCGATTCCGTCAGTGGCCAGGCCCAAGGCGACGAGCGCGTGCTGGCGGCGGCGAAGCTGGCCGACTTCCTGAAGACGGTCCTGGAGCGCGAGAAGCCCCGGCTGCCAGACTTGCCGCCCCACGTGGCCATCCCCTTTGAGTCCAACGACCAGCACACGCTGTTCGTCCAGATCGGCCCATCGACCATGTTCCTCTGGCGCGAGGCACCGGGGGCCGAGCACCCCGGCCAGCTCACGGCCGAAGCCAAGTGGGCGATGCTCCGCGACTGGGTCAGGGCCAACCCCAAGCTCCGGGTGCGCTGGCCCTCCTACCTGACCTTCACCAGGAGCGGTGTCGTGATCTTCCACGCGGAGGGGGGCTCGTAGGGTGCCTGGAACACACCAAGTCTTTGGCTACCGAGAAGATGGTGCGTTTCATGCACCCGTCCGACACTCTGTCTTGGGAGAACGGGGTGGCGGGATGTCCTATTAAGTGGGAGGCGTGTGCCCATCGTCCCGGCGCGGGGCGAAACGTTGGGAAGAGAATACGCCACAACGCGGTGAGAAGGCTTCGAAGGGTACGCGGAGGGGGAGCGTGGGGCCATGGCGAGTCGGCTCGGACCGATGTGGTTGAATCAGGTGCAGCGGTTCGCGGGTCCGACCCACACTGGGCGGCTGAGCGAGTACGCCGTGCTGGCGGAGAAGATCAATGCGATGGAGCCGATCCTGGAGCGCGAGACCGATGCCGCACTGGGCGCGCGGAGCCACGCGCTGAGGCTCAAGGCCCGCCAGGGCGACTCGCTCAACAGCATGATCGTCGAGGCGTTCGCCCTCGTGCGCGAGGCCGCCAAGCGGACGATCAAGCAGCGGCACTACGACGTCCAGCTCGTCGGTGGCGCGGCGATCCACTTCCGCTCGATCGCCGAGATGGAGACCGGTGAGGGCAAGACCCTGGTCGCCACCATGCCCGCCTTCCTCAATGCCTTGCAGGGCAAGGGCGTCCACGTTGTCACGGTCAACGACTACCTGGCGCACCGCGACGCCGAGTGGATGGGGCCGATCTACAAGTTGCTGGGCATGACCGTCGGCTGCATCCAGACCGGCATGAGCGACGGGGCGCGGCGGGCCGCGTATGCCTACGACATCACCTACGGCACGAGCAAGGAGTTCGGCTTCGACTTTCTCCGCGACGAGCTGAAGCGGCTGCAACTGGGCGACACGCACCGCAAGTCGTTCGAGCAGGCGTTCCTCGGTCGGGGCGGGCACAACGAGTCGGAGTTGCCCGTCCAGCGCACCCATCACTACGCGATCGTGGACGAGGCCGACAGCATCCTGATCGACGAGGCGCGGACGCCGCTCATCATCGGGGCGAACAACCAGCCGACCCAGGAAGAGGCCGCCGCCTACTACGGCGCCGACCAGCTTGCCGCCACGCTCGTCCGCGGCAAGGACTTCAAGTACGACCCGGCCGAACGCAAGGCCGAGCTGAACGCCGCGGGCCGCCGCAAGGTGCAGGCCGTCGCCGGGCACTCGTCATTCGTCACTCTGACAGTGGACGGGCTGTACGAGTACGTCGAGCGCGCCCTCCGCGCCCAGATCGCCTACCTCCGCGACCGCGACTACGTCGTCGTCAACGGCGAGGTCGTCATCGTCGATGAATTCACGGGCCGCATGATGCCCGGCCGCCAGTGGCAGGACGGCTTGCACCAGGCGATCCAGGCCAAGGAACGGCTCGAAATCACCCTAGAAACGATCACCGCGGCGCGCGTCACCGTGCAGGACTTCTTCAAACGGTACAAGAAGCTGGCTGGCATGACCGGCACCGCCTCGTCCGACGCCCGCGAGCTGCGCCGGATCTACAAGGTCAGCGTCTTCAAGGTCCCCACGAACCGCAAGGGCCGCCGCACCTGGATTCCCGACCGCGTCTTCTCAACCGAGGCCGAGAAGTTCCAGGCCGTCGCCGACCAGATCGTCGTGTGGCACAACCGGCAGGTTCCGGTGCTGATCGGAACGCGCTCGATCGAGAAGTCGGAGCGGCTCAGCGCTCTTCTGACAGCGGCGCACATCGAGCACCAGGTCTTGAACGCCAAGAACCACGAGATCGAGGCGCAGATCGTGGCGCAAGCGGGCCAGCCCGGGCGCGTGACGGTCGCGACCAACATGGCCGGCCGCGGCACCGACATCAAGCTGGGCGAGGGGGTCGCCGCGCTCGGGGGCCTGCACGTCATCGGCACCGAGCGGCACGAGGCGCGCCGGATCGACCGCCAGCTCGCCGGCCGCTGCGCCCGTCAGGGCGACCCCGGTTTTTGCCAGTTCTTCGTCTCGCTCGAGGACGAGATCGTCGAGGCGTTCGGCGAGAAGCCCGCCGCCCGCCTCCGCATGCGCTCTCGCGGCAAGGGCGAGTTGACCAGCCACTCCCTGCGCCGGCTCATCCTCCGCGCCCAGCGGAAGAAGGAGCGCGAGCACTTCCGAGACCGCAAGCTGCTGATGAACTACGAAAAGCAGAGGGCCGAGATGCGCAAGAACATGGGGCTCAACCCCGTCCTGGGCTGAACCGAGGACGTCCACAGGGCATGCCGCACGCGCCCTACGGTCACTATCCCTCCCGGATGAGTCGCGCGGCGTGTTTGCGCAGTTCGGTGTCGAGGCGGTCGGACGGGCCGAAGTGGGCTTGGGCGTCGTCGAGCCGGCGCGCGCTGTCGCGGCGGGGACGGATCGCGTCGAGGTAGGCGCGGAACTTCGGGAGCCGCGGCGGGATCTTGAGATGGAAGTGGACCAGGACCCACGCCTCGGCGTAGGCGAGTTGCTGCTTCGACTCGTTGTGGAAGAGGGTGTCGTCGCTCAGGAGGGAGCCGACCGGAATCCAGTCCTCGGTCTTGTTGCCATGATCGATGAGGACCTGGAGGCGCGGGCGGTTGGTCTGGCCGAGGATGGCGCGGCGGTTCGCCTGCCAGAGCTCGCCATACATGGCCAGCCCCTCGCTCAAGGCGACGGGGACGTCGGCCCGGCGGTCAAGTAAGCCGGTGTTGTAGGTCAGTTGATGCAGCGCCTCGTGGACGAGGGTGAAGGTGTTGATGCGCTCGGATGGGGCGGCGAGGTCGGACTGGCGCGGGCGGTTGTCGAAGATGACGAGCCGGTTGGTGTCGAGGTCGTAATGGCCGCCGACGGCCTGGCCCGCGTCCTCGCCGAGGAAGGCGCCGTAGGACGCCCGGCTCTTGAGCGTGACGACGGTCAGCCGTCGGTCGGGGAAATCGACGGCGAAGCCCTTGTCGTGGAAGTGCTTCTGGTAGACCGCCGCCAGCTCCTTGCAAATCCGGAGCGCCTGGTTGCGAAAGGCATCGGGGGCGTCGCCGATGCCGAGGTAATGCTCGGTCTCGGTCGCCCGGAAGGGGGCGAGCCCGGCCTTTCGTCCGGCCGCGCGGATCTCGGCCTCCTCGTCCGCCGGCGCGGCGGGGCCGCCCCGCACCGAGGCCGCGAGCCCGAGGGTCCCGAGTATCGAGCCGATCAGCCAGCGACGCCGGCTCAGGGCCAGTCCACTCCGGGAATTGGTCATCGGCCGATCTGTCATGGGTCAGTACCCTCGGACGAGATTCCCCTGATGCGATCGTAGACGTACGCCGAGCGAGCCGTGAGGCCGGCGGCCCGAGATGCCCCCGGGCGGTTTCAGACCGCCGAGCCTCGTGACCCGACGTACTAACAACCCCGTACCCTCGCCAGGGTCTCTCCGGATTCATCCTCGTGCCGATTTTCCCATTTTTCTCATCCGGATCGAGTACGATCCCGGGTCCCGCTCTGGATTTCGCGGCGCGGATTGTGTACAATTTGTATAGTATCTAGGGGTTCCCATTATGCCGATTCTCGCTCCAGCTCGACGTTCGCCGGCTCGCGACGGTGTGTGCTCGACTCACCTCTTTCTCCGGATCAACCAGACATTTTACGAGGTCCGCGCGCTCAAGTGCGACCCGATGATCGCCGTCAAGGCGTTCCGGCTCGACAAGGCGGATGGGACGCTCTACGACGTGGCTCAGACGCGGTACGGGCCGCAGTGCGACTGCCCCGACTTTATCTTCCGCCGCGACGGCCTCGACCCGAGCGGCTGCAAGCACGTCAAGGCGCTGGTGGCCGAGGGCCTGATCGACGGCTGACCGAAGCGTCATCGGTGCGCGCCTGGTTTGACCTCCTCCCCGGGGCGTCTTAGAATTCCTTCGGCCGGGTTGAGATCCCGTCCCAGCCTTTCCGTTGCCCTTCCACACCGATCGTGAAGGTTGTCGGATTCACCACGAAGGCACAAAGAAGGAAAGCAATTCAAAATCCCTCCGGTGAATCCCTCTCATGATAACGACCGCCGAGCCTGACCTGCGGGAGGCAACCGCCCGGACCATGGCCGAGGAGGAGACGATCCGCGAGGGGGGCGGTCCCGAGGCGATCGCGCGGCAGCATGCGAAGGGGCGGAAGACGGCCCGCGAGCGGATCGCCGCCTTGTTCGACCCCGGTACGCCGTTCCTGGAGCTGGGGCTCTGGGCCGGATATCAGATGTACGAAGAGTGGGGCGGAGCGCCCGGCGCGGGGGTGGTCACGGGGATCGGCCAGGTGGACGGGCGCCGGGTGATGGTCGTCGCCAACGACGCGACCGTCAAGGCGGGGGCCTTCTTCCCGATGACGATCAAGAAGGTGCTCCGCGCCCAGACGATCGCCGGCCAGAACCGGCTGCCGCTCGTCTACCTGGTCGATTCGTCGGGCGTCTTCCTGCCGATGCAGGACGAGGTGTTCCCCGACGACGACGACTTCGGCCGGATCTTCCGCAACAACGCCGTCCTCTCGGCGCAGGGGGTGCCGCAACTGGCCGCGATCATGGGCAACTGCGTCGCGGGCGGAGCCTACTTGCCCGTCCTCTGCGACACGGTGCTGATGACCGAGGGCTCGGGCCTCTACCTCGCCGGCCCAGCCCTGGTCAAGGCCGCGATCGGGCAGGACATCTCGCACGAGGATCTCGGCGGCGCAACGATGCACGCGGCGATTAGCGGGACGGTCGATTACCACGAGCCCGACGACGACGCCTGCCTCGCCCGGCTCCGCCGCCTGATCGGCCTGCTCCCGCCTGATCCGAGGCCGCTCTGTGACGGGGCGGTCGTCGAGCCCCCGGCGCGATCGGCCGACGACCTCTTCTCGATCGTCCGGACCGACCACTCGGCCCAGTACGACGTACGCGATGTGCTCGCGGCGCTGGTCGATGGCGGTCGGATCGACGAGTATCGCGCCAACTACGGCAAGACGCTCGTCTGCGGGTTCGCGCGGCTGGGGGGAATCCCGCTCGGGATCGTGGCCAACCAGCGGCTCCGGTTCCGGCCGATGGGAGGCGGGCCGTACCAGTTCGGCGGCGTGATTTACGCCGACAGCGCCGACAAGGCCGCGCGGTTCGTGCTCGATTGTAACCAGAGCCGCGTCCCGCTCCTGTTCCTTCAGGACGTCAACGGCTTCGACGTCGGCCGCGACGCGGAGCGCACCGGGATCATCCGGCGCGGGGCGAAGCTCGTCAACGCCGTGAGCA
This sequence comes from Planctomycetota bacterium, assembly GCA_046744225.1. Lineage (GTDB taxonomy): Bacteria > Planctomycetota > Planctomycetia > Isosphaerales > Isosphaeraceae > JBKOZB01. Next base: position 8,519 of record JBKOZB010000304.1, read on the forward strand.
ACAGCGTCGTCCCCAAGCTGACCCTGATCATCGGCCACTCGTTCGGCGCTGGTCATTACGCGCTCTGCGGCAAGGCGTTCGACCCCCGGTTCATCTTCGCCTGGCCCGGGGCGCGCTACGCCGTGATGGGGGCGCACCAGGCCGCGCGGACGATGCTTGACGTGAACGTCGCCACCCTCAAGCGCCAGGGGCGTCAGATCGACGACGTCGAATTGAACGCGATGGCCGAGGAATTGCGGGCGCGTTACGATCGCGAGACCGACATCCGTTACGCCGCCGCCCGGGGCTGGATCGACGCGATCGTCGACCCGGCCCGGACGCGCGAGGTGCTGATGCTGGCCCTCGACGTGGCCACGAGGCAGCGTGAGGTGACGACGTTCCCAACCGGCGTGTTTCAGGTTTGAACGGGGCTCGGATCAGCATGATTCGAGAACTTGACACCATTGTCTTGGATGACGACCTCCCCGAGCATGGGTTGAAACGCGGCGATCTCGGGGCCGTGGTCCTGGTCCACCCCGGAGACAGTGGTTATGAGGTGGAAATCGTGGCTCTCGATGGAGAGACGGTAGCCCTGGTCTCCTTGTTGCCGTCACAGGTTCGGCCCATCGGTCGCCGGGAGATCGCGCATGCCCGTGCCGTCGAGTTAGGGGCGTCCTGATGTCATGTCGCGTGGGCATTGCTCTGCGGATGAGACGACTTGGAGCTTTCGCGCATGGCCAGCGGTATTCTTCGGGTCGGCAACGGGGCCGGCTTCTGGGGCGACAACCTTGATGCCCCGTTCCTGCTGGCGCGCGACGGGCAGCTCGACGTGCTGACGCTGGAGTACCTGGCCGAGCTGACTATGGCCATCTTGAGCCACCTGCGGTCGAAGGACCCGGGCGCGGGGTATGTGACCGACTTCCCCGAGCTGGTCGAGCGGCTCGTGCCCATTCTCCGCGCGCAAGAAGGGCTCAAAATCGTGACCAACGCCGGGGGCCTGAACCCGACCGCGTGCGCCGCGCGTTGCGCGGAGATCTTGACACAGGCCGAGCAGGGTGACGTGCCGCTGGCCGTCGTGACCGGCGACGACGTCCTCGGCCGGGTTCCCGAATGGGTCCGCGACGGCGTGGACCTGAGCCACATGGAGACCGGCGAGCCGATCGAGGGTGTCGCGGACCGGCTGGTCAGCGCCAACGTCTACCTCGGCGCCCGCCCGATTGCCGAAGGGTTGAGCGCCGGGGCGCAGCTCGTGTTGACGGGGCGAGTGGCGGACGCCTCGCTGGCGCTCGGCCCGGCCTGCGCGCACTTCGGCTGGGCCTGGGACGACTGGCCGCGCCTGGCGGGGGCATCGACCGCCGGGCACCTGATCGAGTGCGGTGCCCAGGTGACGGGAGGGCTCTGGCATCGCTGGGACGAGGTCCACGACCTCGCCGGCATCGGCTACCCCGTCGCCGAGATCGCCGCCGACGGCTCGTC
>JBKOZB010000246.1:0-11645 GCA_046744225.1 Planctomycetota bacterium
CGGCCCACGCATCGCCGGGATGGTCTCGAAGCACTTGAGGTCGTCGCGGAGGGCCTGGATGTTGAGCAACATCGAAGGTCACAGAGAGCCAAGGGGGCCTGATCGGTCAGTCGCAGCGATCCGTCCTGCGCGACGGGTTTAGCTCCGAGATGATGCCGATGGAATTACCACCCTGGAATCCCGGATGAGCCACAATCCCTTCGCCGCAAGCTCGCCGATACCCAGCGCGGTGGCCACCCCATCCGTCTCACCAACGCCGATTTCCGCGAGCTGACGGTGATCTCCGACGTTGACACCGACGAGGGGAATCGATGCCTGGCGCGAATCTGGGCGACTTTCCCGGGGTCAACTCTGGCCCTCGGCTCGCGATCGCGATAGCCTGGGAGGCCTGACACCAGTGTTCCGTGGGTCGTCACTGACAGAGGAGGTCTGTCGTGCGCTGGGTGACCGTCCAAACCGAGCAAGGACCGAGGGCGTGCGGGGTCTGGCAGGGTCAGTACGTGGACGTGAACGTGGCCGACCCGGAGTCGCCGTCGAACGTCCGCGAGCTTCTGGCGCTGGGACACGAGTGGCAGCGCCGCGCCTGGAACGCTCTGTCGAAGGGTTACGTCCGGCACGACCCGGAGATGACGCCGCTCTTGGCGCCGGTGCATGACCCCCGCAAGATCATCTGCCTCGGCCTGAACTATCGCGACCACGCCGCCGAGAGCGGCGCGAAGCCCCCGTCCGAGCCGATCCTGTTCAGCAAGTATCCGACGGCGCTGATCGGCCACCAGGGCGAGATCGTCCTGCCCGAGTTGAGCACCGAGGTCGATTATGAGGCCGAGCTGGTCATCGTGGTCGGGCAGGGGGGGCGGCACATCCCCCGCGACCATGCCATGCGTCACGTCGCCGGCTACACGGTCGGCAACGATGTCTCCGCCCGCGACTGGCAACTGCACAAGCCGGGCAAGCAATGGATGGTCGGCAAGACCTTCGACACCTTCGCGCCCGTCGGCCCGGTCCTGGTCACGACCGATGAGGTTCCCGACCCGCACAGCCTCGGCATCCGGCTCCGCCTCAATGGTAAGACGATGCAGGACTCGAACACCGGCCAGTTGATCTTCCCGGTCGATTACCTCGTCTCCTATCTTTCCCAGATCTTCACTCTGGAACCCGGCGACCTGATCTTCACCGGGACGCCCTCGGGCGTCGGGATGGCGCGCAAGCCGCCGGTCTGGCTCCAGCCGGGCGACATCGTCGAGGTCGAGGTCGACCGCCTGGGGACATTGTGCAACACCGTCATCCGGCATTGATGACCTTTTTCTAGGGTGTACTTCACACGCCCGACGAGTCGGTCAACGTCTGAGCCGTTGCGACAGGCTGCGGGCGTCGGCATACTCGGGGGCGAGCTTCAGGGCGCGTTCGGCGGCTTCGAGCGCGGCGCCGGCCTTGTGGTCGGCGTCGAGGGCTAAGGCCAAGTGGTAGAAGACATCGGGGCGGTTGGGGAGGCGGCGGGCGGTGAACTGGAGGTCGGCAATCGCCTGGGACGGGTGGTTCAGGGCCAGGTAAGCCAGGCCGCGCTGGTGGTGTGCCTCGGGGTCATCGGGGGTGAGCTCTAAGACCTGATCGAGCCGTGCCAGAGCCTGGTCGGGCTGGCGCCGGGAGAGCTGGATCGTGGCGATCCGGAGGATGATGGGGGCCGAGGTCGGATCGATCTCCAGGCTGCGGAAGTAGGCGGCCAGCGCGTCGTCGGTCCGGCCGATTGCTTCGAGCACCCGCCCTTGAGCGAAGTGGGCCTCGGCCTGGTGAGGGTCGATCTCGATCGCGGCGTCGAACCGCTTCAGGGCGTCGAGCGGCTGGCCCAGCTCGGCCTCGATCTCCCCCTGGCCGATCAGGGCGCCGATGTATTCGGGATCGATCTTCAAGGCGCGCTGATAGGCGGCCTCGGCCTCGGCGCGGAACCCCTGAAGTTGCAAGACCCGGCCGAGCCGGTAGTGGGCTTCGGCCGAGAAGGGTGCCTCGGCCACCAGGCGCTCCAGGTCGGCGCGCGCCCGGGGATAGTCGTGATGGTCGATGGCCTCCTGGGCTCTCTGGCTGAGCTGGTGACACTGGGACGACTGAGCGGGCGGGAGTCCCAGGCGATCGCTCCGGGTGTGGACCGACGCGCAGCCGGCGATCGCCAGCAGGGCGGCCCCACATCCGGCGATGACGGCCCGGCGCCGCATGAATTCCCCTCCCTGGGGCGGCTCCTCGGCCCGGTGCGCGGACGATCCACCGCGCTCCGGCCTCCCTTCAAAAGATCGACACGATCTCGCGGCCAGTTGAATCGACCGGGGGCTCGACCCGCCCCGGCGAACCTCAGACGATGTGAAAGCGAGGGATCGCCGCACTTTACGTCGGGATGCCGGCGCGGTCAACCCCGATCGGCCCCCGCACCCCCGTTCGCCGTGCCGGGCACGTCGTTTGCTGGGTGTCCCCGGGACGAAACCGGCGCGGGGTGATCGTGAGAACTCGCGCCGGACCTGTGGAACCGGAAGGAGACGACGATGGGCGACACGACGGTCGTGAAAGTTAGCTCGGCCCATTCCCCCAAGGGCGAGCAGGGCCAGAAGTATCTCGCTTCGGGCAAGGGCATTTCGATGCGACTCTGGGAAGACGAGCCGCCGAGCGATGCGAAACCACCGAGCCGGCGCGACTACGAGACCGTCGGCTACGTGCTCCGGGGCCGGGCCGAGCTTCACCTGGAAGGTCAGATGGTCTTGCTTGAGCCGGGCGACTCCTGGGTCGTGCCCAAGGGGGCGAACCACACGTACAAGATCCTCGAACCGTTCACCGCGGTCGAGGCGACCCACCCGCCTGCAGAGGTCCACGGCCGCGATAAGACGTGACGCGCGCTCGATGAAATTGGGCCGACTAAAGTCGGCCCCACCAGGGTTCTGGTCCTCGAACGGAAGGGGAATTCCAAGGCGACCGACATCCCAACGGAGATGAGCCTATGGGCCCTGCGCCGCGCCCGTCGCGGCTCAATCGATGCCACAGGCGGCGCGGGCGCGGTCGAGGACGACGCGGGCGGTCCGGCGGGCGCGTTCGGCGGCGGCGGCGCGGACCTCGGCCACGCGCGCCGGATGGGCGACCCAGTCGGCCCGCTGTGCGCGCGCCTCGGCGAAATGGGCGATGATCAGCTCGGCCAGCCGGGTCTTCATCTCGCCGTAGCCGATGCCCCCCTGGCGGTATCGGCGCTCGGTCTCGATCCGGTCGTCGTCCGGCGCGAAGAGCCGGAACAGGCTGAAGACCGGGCAGGTGTCGGGGTTCTTCGGCGCCTCGACCGGCGTGCTGTCGGTGACGATCTTCTTGCACTTTTTGCGGATCGTGGCCGGGTCGTCGAAGATCTCGATCGTGTTGTTGTAGCTCTTCGACATCTTCCGCCCGTCCAGCCCCGGCACGACCGAAACGGCCTCAAGGATATAAGGCTCGGGGAGCCGGAACACCTCCGCGCCGGCGCCGTAGACGTGGTTGAACCGCTCGGCGATGTCGCGGGTGATCTCCAGGTGTTGCTTCTGGTCTTGCCCGACCGGCACGAGGTCGGCGTCGTAGAGCAGGATGTCGGCCGCCTGGAGCACGGGGTAGGCGAACAGGCCGTGCTCGGCCGGCAACCCCTGCTGGATCTTGTCCTTGTAGCTGACGGATTTCTCCAGCCAGCCCATCGGCGTCAGGCTCGTCAGGAGCCAGGCCAGCTCGGTCGTCTCGGGGACGTCCGACTGGACGAACAGGGTCGCGCGCTCCGGGTTGAGCCCCAGCGCCAGCAGGTCCACGAGCACATCGAAGACGTACCCACGGAGCGTCGCCGCGTCGCGGACGCTGGTCAGGGCGTGGTAATTGGCGACGAAGTAGAAGGCGTCGTTCTGGTCCTGGAGCGCAAGGTATTGCTGGATCGCACCGAAGTAGTTGCCGATGTGCAGGGCGCCCGAGGGCTGGATTCCCGACAAGACACGCATGGCCGAGGAGACTCGCGGAGGCGTGGGCTGGTTCGGTTACGGGTTCGTCGGCCGGCGGTGCGGAGCGGACCGTCGCGGTCACGCCCATGTTACCAACTCGACGCGCCCAGTCCAACCCGGCCGGGCGTTGGCGGCCCGGGGCCGAGATGTTACGATGAGGCTCGAGGGCTCCCCGGCAGTGAGAGCACGCGCCGCGAATCCCCGAGGACCCATCGCGCGATCCGGCACCAGGAGGCGGACCATGTTGGGTGTCTACGACGATCGTGGGATTCGCTTCGAGTATCCCGCGAACTGGGACCTGGAAGTGACCGACGAGGGGACGATCACGACGGTCTCGATCCAGTCGCCGGGGGGCCTGGCGTTCGTCCTGGTGACGGTGGACGACTCGTGTCCCGCCCCCGCCGAGGTGGCCGACCAGGCCCTCCTGGCGATGCGCGAGGAGTATCCGACCCTCGACGCCGTCCCCGCTCTGGAGACGATCAACGGCCACAACGCCGTCGGCCACGACGTCGAGTTCATCAGCCTCGACATGACCAACGCCTGCGCCATCCGCTGCTTCCGCACCCCCCGCCGCACCGTGCTCGTCTTCGGCCAGTGGTCCGACCTCGAAACCGAGGACTCCGGAGCTATCATCCAAAGCGTCCGGAACTCGCTGGAAGAGACCGACGCCGAGGAGATAGACGTCTGAACCGAGGCGCGGGTTCGTGGCGCACGGACGACGAGTCAGGTCGTCAACGCTTCATCCAGAAAGGCCGCGATGCGGTCGAGCAAGGCGGGGCCGCCGACGTCGATGATGTTGGTGTGGCCGGCGTCGGTGACGTCGATCACGGCGGCCGGGCGCGGGAAGGCACCGGCCAGGCGCTGGGCGTCGGACAAGGGGACGAGGGAATCCTTTTCCCCGTGGACGATCAAGACCGGCGCGGCGACGCGAGGGGCCAGGTCGAGGGGGCGCGGGCGGGTCAGCGAGACCCCGGCCAACGCCTCGGCGCGGCGGGCGATGAGCCGGGCGAAGAGCCCTGTCATCGGAACCCGCAGGCGACGGAGCCAGCCGCCGATCGCCGCCTCCAGGTCGAGGTAGGGTGCTTCGAGCACCAGGGCGACGATCCTGGGGTCGTCGGCCGTGGCGCGGGTGGCGATGGCTGCACCCATCGAGCGGCCCCAGGCCGCCGGACGCAACGCAGGCCCGACCCGACCAGCCAGTACATCGATCCAGGCACGGAGGTCGTCCGACTCGCGGCCGCCGAACGACGCGCGCGAGCCCCCGCTCCGCCCGTGGCCGCGCTGGTCGAGCGTCGCCACGTTCCAGCCATGCCGCACGAGCGCCTCGACCCGACTATGCAAGCTGGACAGGTCCTCGGCGAACCCGTGGACCAGCAAGACCGTCCGCCCGGTCGGAGGCTCGGCCAGGTGCCAGAGCCCGGCCAGCCGGACGCCGTCGAACCCCCGCGCCTCGATCGGCATGCCCAGCACGGCATCGGGCTCCGGCACGCCCAGCCTCCGCCCGGGCGCCACCAGGGCCCACGCCCCCCACTCGATGACCGCCAGGCTCAGGCAGAGCCAGAGACCCAGCCCGAACCCCAGGACCGCCACCAGGCCGTGCGACCAGGCCGGGTGAATCGTGAATGGAAAATGAATCATGGAAAATGCCGAATTTGAAGATTCGTATTGATCTTTGATTTTGGCTTCGTCCAGGAACCCCCGCGCGGTGATGCCGTTCTTCGTCCAGCCCAGGCGGATCGCGCCGCGCTGCCAGGTCCGGAGCAGGGGGACGCCCTGCGCGGCGAGCGGCGCGAGGGCGTCGCGCGCCCCCGGCGCGGGGGGACGCTGGCTGACGATGACCTGCGCGGGGCTGGCCCAGTGGTAGAACCACCCCGGGTTCGCTGTCCGGCCGCCGTGGTGCGGCGCGAGGAGGACGTTGAGCGTCGGCCTCGGGTGGCTCACGAGCTGGACCAGGCCATCTTCCTCCAGGTCGCCGGTCAACAGCGCGTGACGGCCCTCCGATTCCAGGTCGATGACGAGGCTGCGGGCGTTGTCCTTCGCGTTCGGGTGCCAGCCCTCGGGGGGATGCCAGACCGCGAACCGTGCCCCGGCCGCCTCCCAGCACTCGCCCTCGGCGATCGTCTCGACCGGCACGCCTCGCGCCCGGACCATTCCCAGAAGCCGGACCGCCTCCGGGTTCGCCGCGCCGCCGAACCCCGAGGTCACGCGGACCGCGCCGATGGCGAACCGGTCGAGCAGGTCGGGCAACCCATTATAGTGATCGGCATCGGCATGGCTGAGGATCACCGCCTCGATCCGGCGCACCCCGCGCGCCCAGAGCGCGGGGGCGATGACCCGCCGCCCGATACTCGGGTCGCGCATCCGACCGCAATCATACACGAACGCGCGGCCGTCGGGAGCCTGGACGACCACGGCCAGGCCGTGCCCGACCGCCAAGACCTCGGCCTCGAGCGCGGCGGGCCGACGGGGAGCCCAGGCCAATCCAAGCCCCAAGACAATCCAGGCTCCGAGCGCGCCCCAGGCCCAACTCCGGGCGGTCCAACGCCCCGCGCCGGCCGCCGTCGCGAGCCCGAGCCATCCATAGAACCCGAGCACCCAGGCCCACGACGGCTCGGGGACGAACCCGTGCCCCCACCGCTGCGCCGACCCCCAGCGGACCACTGCCTCCGTCCCACGCAGGCAAAGGGAGCCGACCCAGGCGGCGGGGACACCGAGCGGGCTCCAGACCGCCGACAACCCCAGCGCCAGGCCGCAGGCCAGCAGCGCGATCGAGGTCAGCGGCACCAGCGGGACGTTCAACAGCATGCCGATCGGCGCGATCAAATGAAAGCGCAACGCGACCAGCGGCCAGGCCGCGAGCCAGACGACCACCGAGATGATCAGCCCGTCGCGCCCGGGGGCCACGCCACGCCGGACGAGCTTGCGCCACTTGGGCTCATACCTTCGCTCTAGCGCATCGAGCGGGCTCAGTTCGGGCCGCTTGAGCCGGTCCGATACTGGCTTGACTCCCCAGACGATCGCCGCGACGGCGAGGAACGAGAGCTGGCAACCGACATCGAACAAATACGCCGGGTTGAGCGCCAGGGTCGCCAACGCAGCCAGCGCCAGGGTATTCGCGGGGCGGGCCTTGCGATCGAAGAGACACGCCAGGCAGTACGTGACGGTCATCGCCGCCGAGCGGACGACCGAGGGGGCCAGCCCCACGAGCAGCGCATACGCGATGGTCGCCAGCACCACCGCCGCGAACGTCCCGCGACGGCCGAGCCCGAGCGCGCGAAGCATCAGCCCGAGCGCCAGGGCGAGCACCTGCAAGTGCAGCCCCGAGATCGCCAGCAGGTGGGTCGTCCCGGTCCGGGCGAAGGCGTCGTTGACGTCGGGGTCCACCCCCTCGCGCCGGCCGAGCACCAGGGCCGCGGCCAGCGGGGCGATCCGCGCGTCGAGCCCACCGACGAGCCGGGCCTGGCTCCAGGCCCGCACCGCGCCCAGCCGGCGCATCCAGGGCCACCACGTCCCGGCCGGGTCGCGCCAGACGCTTTGCGGGTCATCGACCGACAATCGGAGCCGAATCCCTTGCGCCCACAAGTAGTTGCGAAAATCGAACTCGCCCGGGTTGAGCGGCCCTTCGGGCCGCGCGAGCGCCCCGGCGGCCTCGACCGGCGCGCCCGCCCTCAGGTCGGTCCGGTCGCCCGCGATGAACAACTGCACCCGCCCAGACGCGGGTTGCCAAAGCCGGCCGTCGCAGATCCCGGTCAGTTCAAGCACGGCCCGGGTCGTCCCCGGATCGCCCGGCCCCGCGCCCGGGCGCTTGCCGAGCACCTCGCGGAGCACCCCGCGCACCCAGGCCGGCCGGGGCCTCTCCGACACGCGACGGGCCAGGTCGTCGGCCGCCACGTCCGACCAGCAGTGATGGTGCCAGCCGCCGCCGATCGCCACGAAGGCCGCGCCGAGGGCCAGGTCCCACGCCCGCCGGTCTCTCCTCGCCCCGACGACGATCGCCGCAACCGTCCCCAGCGCGATCGCCGCCCAGGTGAACGTGCCGCAAGGCTCGAAAAACCGATCAACCGCGATCCCCGCCGCCACCGCCAGGGCCAGCGGGACCAGGGGCGCGACGAACTTCGGACGGCGTTCGGCCTCGGTGCTCATCCTGTTTTACGGGAGGGCTTGCCCCTCCCAACCGGCACACCAAGTTTTCAGAGAGCCGCACCGGCTGATCCCCCGTCGCTCCTGAGCGCTGCCGGGGGCGATATCGGCCGTAGTGACTGACAGGAGAACCGAGATCGGCAGGTGTTTCCACCATGTTGCCGGGAATCAACTGGACGGGTGCCGCGTCCCGGGCGTGACACCCGGGCGTGTGTTGAACGGGCGGGTGGCCCTGGTGGCTTGCCCTCCAGGGCCCGGAGCCGCTGCCGGAGGGGAGCACGGTGGGCAAGCCCCAGGGTCACCCGCCGCAGGAATGAGGAAACGATCAAGGTTTCCTCCTCGAGCTTGTCCGTCCGATCCGGGTGCGGTAGCATCAAGGTCGGGTCTGGAAGATGAGGACGAAAGGCCCGAGTGGACCCCCGACGCCGACCGGACGTGATGCCGTACTGGAGCGTTTATTGCCTGTATTGTCGCGGCTACATCGCGGACGCCCTTCTGGAGTGTGTGCCCACGGCGAAACGATCAAGCACGGCGTACCCCTTGTTATTCCACGCCCGGGCAGGGGCCGCTCTCGCCTGTCCGTACTGCAACGGCCTCATCGGCTTCGATGATACGGGGCACCCTCAAGTTCCCCGGGCAGGATGGCCGGTCTTCCGCTATGGGCGGGCGGAACTGGAGGTCAAGAAACAAGCGGACGGAGAGCCGCCCCACGCCCCGCTCGCGGCCTGGGCTCTCCAGCATCGGTTCACGCAACCAGGAACGCACTCCCCTTTTTGCAATTATACTTATGCCGAACAAGCACTCCCTGATGAAACTGTGCCGTGATGAGGAGTTGTTCCTCCGCCACTGGATGTACGATGAGGTCCACTACCAAGACGGGCGCGGCCCGGCCAAGCAGTTGCAGCTCCAACGCCGGGCCATCCCTGCCGATCTGGCCACGCTCATCGCCGCCGCCATCCCCGACCCGGCTGATCAAGAGGCGGCCGGCCTCGGTCCCCCACCCGCTGAGCCCCTGTCGTGGCCCTGGTCCGAGGAAGCGCTGCGCGCGCGCCTCGCCGAAGCTCGGGCTGCTCTCGACGAGAAGGAGCATCGACAAGCACCGGCCTGATGGCGTGCTGAGCACGCCCTACACGAGCGCTGGATCCACCCGTTCCGCTTGCGGCGGGGTAGCTGGGGTCGCGCAGCACCCCCGGCGCGCGGGGACCGGGAGCGCTGCGCGACCCCGGCCATCCCGCCGATGGGTCAGCCCCTGGTACCGCCACGCTTCCAATGGTCGCCGGATTGATCCAGAGGGTGAGCGCACCCCGGCGGATCAGGGCGTCGTTGTACTATTTTCCAGTTGCGGATGCGATAGACGAGCTTCGTCGTGGTGGAGCGAGCGGGCATTCTGGGGGCGGGGCGATGGATCGGTCGAAAGGTACGGGTCTGGCTCGATGGTCAGTATACCAAAGTTCACTTCCTCGCTGAATCCCCTTCGTGCAACAATGCCGTTCGGGGACCATAATCGGGAAGAACGGAAGGAACATGTTATGGCAGAAAGGAAGACAATCGCGTCAGCTGTTGGCAGAGGAGGACTGAATCGCGCCGCCGATCAACAGACGATCCGCGACCTGTTGAACCGCGTTCTGCCGCAGGACGGTGGGCCGGAAGGGGTGATCACGGAACCGATCATCGAGCACCGGATCGGGCCACAGCTGCAGGCGGCGATCATAAAATTCCAGAACAAGAACGTAGCACCCGTGTTCCGCGACGGGCGGGTGGACCCGAACGGCCCCACCCTCAGGGAGCTGAATGAACTGGCCCGCACCATCTTCCCGGTGGACCCCGGGGAGATCGTGGTCCCGACCGACCTGCCGCCGGTCCAGCTGCCCCCGCCGTCGCCCAAGAGTACGCAATTTCAGATTCGGATGCTCGGGGCGCTGAGTGCTGGGAAGGGCGTCATCGGGGGATGTCATTTTCTTTCAGATCTTGGACACGCAAAATCAACTCACAGCCTTCTACATCTATAGCGGAGGGGGGATATCTCCTCCCTTGCCGCTCCCACCGCTCTCCGTCACGACCAAGGGACCTTGGAACCCGTTCTCTACGAAAGAGCCGGTCAACGTCGGTATCTTCGTTGGTCCGGCGCGATTCACCACCATCGGTAGCACAAATAAAAGCAAGAACTTCCTGCACATTCAGTTCGTTGGCGGTACGGATTGGAGCGTTTATATTGAGATCAAAACAGGGTATACTTTCTGGGTCAGCCTATCGACGTCGGCTGGGTTCCTGATGATGAAGCCCGAGGAAGTGATGCCGTTCCAAGGAGATTGAGACCATCCAAAGAGGCCGGACTGTTCCGAGACAGGATAATGGTGTCAGTCTCCATGTCGTCGGGTGGCTGGGGTGAAGTTATGTAGGGTGGGTACCGCCCACCAACACAGGGAAAAGAAAAGGGGACATTCTGAATATCGACATTTGTACGACACATCGAACCTTATGCATCTTCGGCGGGGTGGTTGGGGTCGCGCAGCCCCCGATCATCGCGCGGCGGGGTTGCTGTGCGACCCCAGCAACCCCGCCGATTCCCGTCGGCGATTCGAGGTTGCGCGCGTCCTCGGACTTTTGATAAATGGGCGTCGAGGTGGGCGCATCGGCCGTGCGTCCCGGCGGGGCCACGAACCGCCTGCGGGCACGAGTCGGTCTATGATCCTCCTCGCCATTTCCACCTCTCTCGTCACGGCCGCCCTGTTTTTTCCCGCTCTCAGGATGAGCCGACCGGGGAGGATGGTCGTCCTCGGGCTCCTGGTGCTGATCATTTTGCTCACGCCACGGCTGATCCCGTCGCCGCATCGGTTCGCGCGCTTCCTGGCCTCGGCCTTCGCGGTCGCGCTGGCGGTCAAGCTCGACGATCTGCACGTGGGAGCCAACCTGGGGCACCGACCCGGTCTCCGGGCGTTCCTCGCGTTCCTGCCGAACCCCACCTCGGTCGTCCTGCGCCGGCTCGATGACGAGCCGCTCCCGAGCCGGAGAGAGGACCTCCTCCGGCTCACGAAGGCGGGCGCGGCGGCCGTCGCGGGGGCGACGATCCCGATCGTTATGTTCCACGTCGATTGGATGCGTTGGCCTTTCATCATCGAGCACAGCGCCAAGGTTGTCGCGTTCTTCCTGATGCTCGTCCCCGCCGGGGCGGCGGGGGCGGCCGTGTGGCGGCTGCTCGGAGGCAAGACGCGGGAGCCGATGGACAACCCGTTCTTCGCCTCGACTCCGGCGGACTTTTGGCGGCGGTACAACCGCCCGGCGCAGCAGTTCTTCGCCGAGGACGTCTTCAAGCCGCTCGGCGGGCTGCGGGCGCCGGTCCGGGCGACCCTGGCGACCTTCGCCGTCAGTGCGGTCATCCACGAGTACGTCTTCGCCATCGCGATCGGGCGCGTGCAAGGCTATCAGACGGCGTTCTTTTTGCTTCAGGGGGTCGCCGTGGTCGCGACGATGCGGATCAGGCCGAAGGGGTGGCGCCAGGTCCCCTGGATCGCCGCGACTCTCGCGTTC
>JBKOZB010000039.1:0-6149 GCA_046744225.1 Planctomycetota bacterium
CGATTTGACCCCTCCAGCCGGGAGAACTAGATTTGGGCAGTCATTCACGCTTGTCCCCTCGATCACGGGGCCGGGGGTGCGGCCCGGGTGCGGAGGCAGTTCGGCCCCGGTCGCCGGTGCGGCGGGTCTGGCTGACCGCACTCGTGCCCCCCCTTGTTCCGCGATCGAGGACTCCAGTCGTCACGATTGGAGACAATGCACCGTGAGCATCGCCACGCTTTCTCTGCCCCCCGGATCGATGAAAATACCCATCCTGTTCCGGCCCCGGCCGGTGTCCGACTTCGAGGACGCGGGTCTGAACTTCGCGCAGGTCGAGGGCCTGATCCTCAAGTTCCTCCTGAATGTCGGCATCGCCTCCGGGCGGCAGATCGCCTACGAGCTTGGATTGCCCTTCGGCCCATTCCCCGAGTTCCTCCGTCAGCTCAAGAACTCGCAGATCGTGGCCTACACCAACGCGGTGACAGCCAACGACTACCAGTATTCGCTGACCGACGCCGGCCGGGCCCGGGCGAAGGTCTACCTCGAAGAGTGCACCTACGTCGGCCCCGCTCCCGTCCCCTTCGACGACTACCTCCACGCCGTCACCGCGCAGACGATCAGCAATGAGCAGCCCAAGGCCGAGGACCTTCGCCGCGCCTTCGCCGACCTGCTCGTCTCCGAAGAGATGTTCGACGTGCTCGGTCCGGCGATCAACTCGGGCCGCGGCATGTTCCTCTACGGCTACCCCGGCAACGGCAAGACAAGCATCGCCGAGCGGATCACCCGATGCTTCGGCACGACCGTCTGGATTCCCCGCGTCATCGACATGCAGGGGCAGATTGTCAAGCTGTTCGACCCGGCCAATCACGAGCCGATCCCCGTGCGCCGGTCGGGCCTGCTCGGCGACGACTTCGACCGCCGCTGGATCGAGATCCGCCGTCCCACCCTCATCGCGGGCGGCGAGCTCCGCATGGAGGACCTCGAGATCCGCTACGACCCGATCACCAAGGTCTGCGAGGCCCCCTTGCAGCTCAAGAGCAACAACGGCACCTTCCTCATCGACGACTTCGGCCGTCAGCGCATGCCGCCGATCGAGCTGTTGAACCGCTGGATCGTCCCGCTCGAAAAGCGCTACGACTTCCTCTGCCTCCCCAGCGGCAAGAAGATCCGGGTCCCGTTCGACCAGCTCATCCTCTTCTCGACGAACCTCGAGCCGAGGCAACTGGTGGACGAGGCATTCCTGCGCCGGATTCCGTACAAGATCAACGTGACCGACCCGACCGAGGCGATGTTCCGCTCGATGTTCGAGATCTTCGCCCCCAAGCTCGGCTTCGAAACCGTCGATCGCGCGGCGGTCGATCACCTGATCGAAACCCACTACTCCCAGGTCAACCGCCCCTTCCGCTGCTGTCAGCCCCGCGACCTGCTCCTCCAGGTCCGCAACTATTGCGTCTACAACGACCTGCCCCTGGTGCTGAAGCCCGAATACTTCGACTTCGCGGCAGGGAACTACTTCACCGTGATGTGATCCGAAAGGGGGTGGGGAAACGGTTTCTGCGGAGGCCAGGGTACGGTTCATGCCGGGACCGCCCTGGCCTTATTTTTGCAATCCATTCTTCGGTAGGAGTTCCGCAGTGGCTCGGATTGGCAAGGTGAGTCATGACGGACGTGACCAGCATCGCCGATGAGGTGCGTGAGGGGCTCGCCGAAGGTCGGGGCGTGGTAGCCCTGGAATCAACCCTGATCGCGCAGGGGCTCCCCTGGCCCGAGAACCTGGAGACCGCGCGTGAGGCCGAGGCGGCCGTCCGGGACGGGGGCGCGGTCCCGGCGACGATCGCCGTGATCGGCGGGCGGGTCCGGATCGGCCTCTCGGCCGAGGAGCTGGAGCGGGTCGCCCGCTCGGGGAGCTTCCTCAAGGCGGGCCGGCGCGACCTGGGGTCGGCCGTGGCGCGGGGGCTCGACGCCGCGACCACCGTCTCGGCCACGCTCTGGATCGCGCGCCAGGTCGGGCTGTCAGTGATGGCCACCGGTGGTCTGGGCGGCGTCCACCGCGACGCGGCCATCACGTTCGACATCTCCACCGACCTCGACGAACTGGCCCGCGCCGACGGGATGCTCGTCGCCTGCTCGGGGTTCAAGTCGATCCTCGACCTGCCGGCGACACTCGACGCCCTGGAGTCGCGCGGGGTGCCGGTCGCCGGTTATCGGACGGACGAGCTGCCGGCGTTCACGACCCGTTCGAGCGGGCTGCCGTTGGAAGTCCGGGTCGATTCGCCCGCCGAGGCCGCCGCGCTGGTCCGGGCGCACCGGGTGCTCGGCCTGCCCGGGGCGGTCGTCCTGGCGCAGCCGGTCCCCGAGGCCGTCGCGCTCGACCGCGAGGCGATGGAGACGGCCCTGGCCGACGCCCTGGCCGACGCCCGCCGCCAGCACGTCGCCGGCAAGGCCGTGACCCCCTTCCTGCTCGACCGCATCCGGCGCGTGACCGGCGGCCGGAGCCTCCGCGCCAACCAGGCGCTGATCGTGGCCAACGCCCGGCTCGCCGGTGAGGTCGCCTCGGCGCTGGCCCGGACCGAGCCCTGACCCCTACCGGGCGTCCTCGGGCGCGTCGAACCGGAAGGTCTTCATCATCGCCTCGACCTGACCGCGGAACGAGGTCGGTTGCTCCCTGACCGTCCTCGATTCGACGAAGAGGGATTCATTGCGGCTCAGGAGGACCAGGTAATAATCAGCGTAGATGCGGTTGACTCTCCCCTTGGCAACCCGCTCGCCCGGCTTGATGGCGGCCTCGATCCGGTAGACCTTCATCTTCGACGGGGCCCAGTCGGCCTCGGGGAGCCAGCCCGAGTCGCCTCGGATCACGTCGACCCGATCCCTGAGCCATTGCTCGTTCAAGTTTTTGCGGTGGAACTCGGGGTCGCGGTTCTGGGCGTCGGCCCGGGGATCGCTCGACTTCGGGAGGATCTCGATGGAGACGACGTCGGGCCCGAGGGGCTGCGGGTCGAGCAGTTCGACGACGTCTTCTTCGGACTGGGAGGGCGCCGGCCGGAGTTCCTGGGGATGGTGGAAGTGGAACCGGCCCCGGGGATCGACATAGGTCAGCCACGAGTTCGCCTCGGTCGGGGTCGGCGGGGGCTCGGGGATCGCGAGGGGCGGGGTCGTGGCCGCAAGCTGCCGGCCGAGGATCAGCTCGTTGGTCTGAGTGCGGCGGAGCCGGCCGTTCGCGCCGGGCAGGCCGGCCGTCTTGGCGACCGCCAGCCGCAGTTCGGTGATCCCCCCCCGCGCCTCGATCGTCCCCTCGTCCCCTCCATTCCGCTCGTCCCCTGCCCCCGGAGCCGGCGCCGGTGGGGCGAACGAGAACAGGAGCTGCGCGTTGACCGCCGCCTCACCGCTGGGCAGGCCGACCTTGCCGGTCACGTTGATGACGGCCACCATCTGGCCCGACTTCGAGTCGTTCCGGATCTCCGACAGCGTCGCACCGAGCGCTCCGCCACGCAGCGGGCGCTCGCCGACCAAGGCCTTCATGGCGAGCGGGGACAGGGACCAGCGGTCGCCGATCCGGTGGGGCAGGGGAGAGAGGAGGGCCGCCAGCTCGGGAAGGAAGACCTGCCGGCTGACGATCACGTACTCGTTGTCGCGCAGGCGGCGGTTCTCGGTGAGGCTGAGGACTAGGGGATCATCGTTGGGCCGCTGCTGGAACCAGATCGTCAAGCCTTCCAGCGGGCGCGCGACCGAGGGCTTGCCCTGCGGCTCGGGCTTGGTCCGGAACGTCTCGTAGCGCCGGACCGCGGCCGTGACCGAGGTCCCGTCCGTCACCTGCGCCGGACGCTCGGTGTAAATCGTCTGAAAGACCGCCTCGGCCCGGTCGGGCGCGCCCCGGGCGTTCTCGGTGACGTTCCGGATCGTCTCGCGGATCGCCACGCGATACTGGCCGATCAGCTCGGGCCGCTCCCTCTCCTCGGTCGAACTGTAGCGCTCCACGAAGTGGAAGCGCGTGGTCAGGTCGGCCCCGGGCCGGGTCTCGGCCGGCGACGAAGGCGCCGGCGCGGGGGAAGGCGGTTGAAGATCGGGAGCCTGTGCGGCGCGCGACGCTCGGCCGAGGCCCAGGCCCGCCGCGGCCATCACCAGCCCGACGGCCGCCGCGCTCCGCCAAGGCGCTCCGTGGACCCCGTCCCGCACCCGCACGACCGATCGGCTCTGCCTCATGGAACAATCCTCGTGACGCTGCCGGGCACTGAAGTCTTTGATCTCCACCAAAGTAAAGGACGGCCCTTCGAAGACGCAAGTCAGGGCTTCGCGAATGGCTCGGGCGCGTCGCGCCAGCGGAGCGAGCCGATCATCCGGAGGTCCTGGTCGCCGAACGCCTTGGCCTGGTCGGCGACGAGCGTGAAGGTGGCAAGCAGTTGGTCGCCCTCGGTGCTGGCGACGAGGAAGTAATTCCAGAGCACGCCGACCCTTGCCTCGCGCCCCTGTACGCCGACCTTGTAACGGAAACCACCGGCCGGGTCGCCCTCGACTTCCCCCGCGCCGACGAACTCGCCGAACCGCGACCCCAGAGCCCGCCGGATGTCGTCGCGGAACTGGCCGAGGTCCTGGTGCCGTCCCTTCCCCGCGTTCGGCCCGACCGTCAGGTTGCACTGCGCGACAACCGCGCCGTGGTCGAGCCGCTTCAGGACGGTCAGGCGCACGTCGTCCCAGTAGGTGTGCCAGTCGCGATCATGGAGCAGGGTGTACTTGCCGCCGGGGGCGATCAGGACCAACAGCTCGCGGTCCGGGTCGGGATCGAGCGCCAGGCCGGTCAGGGCCTTGTCGGATAGCTCGGCGGGCGTCTCGGCCCTCCGGCGCTCGACGGTCAGGGTACTCTTGATGTCGAGGCCCGCCTCGACCGCGCCCGGCTTGCGGCTCTCGGTGCGGTTCAGGGTCAGACGCGCGATCCGGCCCACCTTGCGGTCGAACGTCAGCGACCCGTTGCAGGCAATCGTCCCCTCGCCGCCGAGCACCGCCCCCCGGACCTCGCCCGACAGGCCGATCCGGGCGGACGTCTCGTCGAGCGCCTCGAGCGTCGCCTCCAGCTTGTTGACAGCCAGGGCGTCGTAGCTGCTCAAACCCCGCGCCGCGTCGTTGCCGATCGTCCAGCGGTCGCCGACCTGGACCGGGCGGGGCGGGAGCAAGGCCGCCAGCCCCAGCGGGTCGCCCGCGGCCTGGACCAGCTCCAGCTCGGACCGGGTCAACGGCCCGCGCGGGCTGAAGACCACCACGTCTCCCGCGCGTCGGTCGGCGACCAGCAGCGCGACCTCGGGCCGGAGCGCCGCGGCCATCGGCCGGACCTCGCCGTTGATCGCCGAGGCCGCCTGGACCACCCGCCGGACTACCCGCCGCGCCGGTCCCTCCGGGTCCACCGCCAGGACCCGCTCCTCGAAGTCGAGCCGCGTCTCGACCTTCAACGCCAGCGGCTTGGGCGGCTTCTCCTTGCCCTCACCTGGCGGCGGAGCCGGCCGGTAGAGCCCTTCGGCCTTCAGCGCGACGAGGTCCCGCGTCGTCTCGCCGACCCGCGCCGACTCGCGCAGGGAGACCGACGCCTCCGGCCCGAGCCCCAGCATCGCCAGCCCGATCGCGCAACATTCCAGAACAGCCATCCTTAGCTCCTCCCTGCCGCGGTTCGCCGCGCCTTACCTGCCCCGACACTCTAGTGGCCTTTGGCTCCGGCTGTCAATTCGACGATCTCGCCCGAGGCGGCCCGAGTTCGGCAAGAAATTCTGGCATGCTACGGGAAAATCGCAGGACGATCTCTCGTCCCGTCACGCTGATTGATGGTTGAGAAGACCACCTCCACACCTCTTGACAACCGGAAGACCCAATTCGCCCTCGCCTCTGCTCTCTCCAACCGTGATCGGCTGGGCCCACACTTCCCTCCGTGAAAAGAGCTTCCTACATATTCCGACAAAATGCTCACTTCGTTCCCGTTTTCTCTTCAACTTTATGAGAGACGACCAACCCTCCCCTTCTGATTCATTGCTAACTATCCCATCCTTCGGG
This sequence comes from Planctomycetota bacterium, assembly GCA_046744225.1. Classification (GTDB taxonomy): domain Bacteria; phylum Planctomycetota; class Planctomycetia; order Isosphaerales; family Isosphaeraceae; genus JBKOZB01. Next base: position 6,013 of record JBKOZB010000039.1, read on the forward strand.
AACGTCCCAAAGCGTAACTTTTGAACTTGACACTTCTTGGGGTCAGGTCGCCTCGGCTGTCGGTGTCGGCATCCCGAGCAGATCCCAGAAGCGGTAACTGGGCAGTTTCAGGCCCAAGTGCTCGTAGGGGCAGCGAC
>JBKOZB010000292.1:0-8767 GCA_046744225.1 Planctomycetota bacterium
AAGTGTAGGGGTCCGAATCAGGCATCGTCCGGACCATGGGGCTGCTCCTCTGGTCTCCCGAGATGCCGGAAGTGTCGGACCACGTGGGCGCTCGTCGCGCCCCCGTCGAGGGAGCCGGACGGGGCGATACGGCGGGACAACCCCTCGACCATCTGAATAAAGCGGCAAGAACGCATGGTTCGACTCCTATTCCTGTTTAAAAAGGCGACGGAACGGGACCGTCGCCACCACGTATGATATGAACATATTAAAATTATTAAGAAAATTTCGTTTCTTTTAATCAAAGATATCGAAAGAGCATTTCAAGTCTCTGATATAGGGACTGCCAACCTGATTTGGAAAAATGAAATTGAAAAGCGTTTTCTTAACAGCAACTGTCTCGGGCGGGGCGGGCCGCCGCACGTTCCGGATGCGGCGGCGATTAGGCGATCAGCAGCGCGGGGGGGCCGGTGAAGCCGCTTAATTAATAAGATGGACCTGGGGGTTGCCTGAGTCATGCCGTCGGGGAGGCGTGCAATCCGTCAAGGACTCAGCCACCGGGTAGTCTCCGGGGGGTAGGAGGCGGAGGGTGGCCTGGCGATACAGGGGGCAGGAGCGGTGCTGGTCGATGGCCTCGGCCCGGAAATGGTCCGCAAGGTCGGTCCGGCCCGCCCGTTGGGCGACAATAAAGCATCCGAGCGGGGAGAGGCTCTGGGATTTCCTCAGGAGGACCCGGTCCATCGCCTCGCCTCGGCAGATCCGACCCTCGGCCCGGAGAACCTCGCTGCGCAGCTCACCCTCGAGCCCGCGGACGATTTGCCGGATGCGGCTCCGATAGCGTCGGGCCGCGGCCGACTGGGTCAGCTCGGCCCACGGGTCGTTGAAGGATGGGTGGCCGGGCTGGACCGCAACGAACAGTTCGGGGTCGAGCGGGATCTCGGGGTGATCCTGGTGGATACGATACAAAAGGGCGGCGGCGGTGGTCCAGACTCCTCGTGTCCAGCAGCCGCGATACCACTGCGGCCGCCGGAGCCGATAGGCCCGCTCGATCCGTTCCGCCAAGGACTCAATCGCAGCTTGGGTCACCAGCACCGGTCACCTCGAGCGTGAGGATGTTGAGGTTCCCGCTTCGTTGTGTCTCCATCTAACGAGGAACCGAAATCCCAAGCCGAACGCGACACGAGATTTTTCAAGTGACCCAAAAAAATCGACCAATAACCCGGACGGCTTCAAAGGCAGAGATATGATGACACCAGACATGAGCACGCGTGCTGGATGGTCGATGATCCGGGACGCGGTTCGCGCCGATCCCATCCGGAACGAGAGAGTCGATCGACCAACGCAAGCAGGTGGAGCATCGATGGAAAAGTCGTTCCAACACTCCGACTCGAAGGCCGTCCGGTCCGACCTGGCCCGCCGGGTCCGCGCGATCGGCGCGGAGTTGCACGGCGAGCACGGCGGACCACTCCTGGCCCAGGCGCTTCAGCTCCCTTTTCGCACCTGGCACGACTTTGAGGGGAGGAGCACCATCCCCGCCCTCTCGATCCTCCGATTCATCGAAGTGACCGACGCGCACCCACACTGGCTGTTGACGGGCGAGGGAGAGAAGTCTCGCGCACGGGTTCGGGGGTTGATCGCCGCTTGATGCGGCGCCGCGCCCGCCCGGAGAGCCGGTCTCCGGGCGGTCAGGATCGCCTGGCGTCACGGCGTGGCCTGCTCGATCACTCGGCGCGGAGGAGAATCAGGCCGAGGTCGATCCCCTGGCCGCCGCGGCGCGGCATGGCGGCCGTTGACCCAGACGTCGGCCTGAGAATCGACCGCGCCGAAGTGGAGCCAGACATGGTCGGACTTGGGGAAGTCGTCGAGGACCCGCACGGTCCGGCGATACCAGGCAACGCCCCGGTAATCCTTGCGCTCGACGCACAACAGCGGACTTTCTCAGCCGAACGGGACGACGATCGTCCGGTCGAATCCCCCGGCGTCGGGCTCGAACCAGCGCTCCTTGCGGCGGCGTCGCCGGGGTCGAACCGGAACTGCCAGGGGGCGTTGAGGTTGAGCCAGTGTGCCCGGACGGCGTCGGAGGTCGGGTGCTCCGGCTTGGGGATCTCGGCGGCGATGGCGGCCAACCCGAAGGCGAGCACGACGGCCAGATTGCAAACACTGGTCCTGATCATCGGTGTGGACTCCGCAACGTCTTGGTCACGGTTGATGGATCGAGGACGAGACGAAAAAGCCGTTCGAGACTAATCGATTCCCCGGCCGAGGTGTAGGCCCCGGGCGCAGATCGCCCTGGAGGGGTCGTGGACCGCGGCCCTAAAATGGGAGGTCCGGCCGCCGAGTCCTGTCGCCGTCCGGGCGCGGGGCGCGGTAAGATGGGAGGTCGGCTTTCCGACCTGGGCTTTCGATCGCGATGCGATGCGATGGGGCCCGGCGCGACGCCAACAAGCGCCGCGGGTCGCGGGTTTTCCGTTCTCAACCCGGACCCGAACGTGTGGAGAGAGGGAGCGATGAAACAGATTATGCCGTACCCGGTCTGGATCGGCCATGGGGGCGAGGGGCACGACTTCGAGCACATTCTCGACGTCGGGATCGAGGCGGTGGTGGAGCTGGCGATGGAGGAGCCGTCGTTTCCCACCCGGCGTGACCTGATCACGTGCCATTTTCCGCTACTCGATGGCGTCGGCAACCGTCCCGAGCTGCTCGCGCTGGCCGTCCGCACCGTGGCGAGCCTCCTTGCGGCGGAGATCCCCACGCTGGTCTGTTGCTCGGCGGGGATAAGCCGGTCGCTGGCCGTCTTGGCCGCGGCACTGGCCCGGGTCCACCACGAGCCGCCCGAAGATTGCCTCAAACGCGTCGCCTTTCACCATCCCCACGACGTCTCGCCGGGCCTCTGGAAGGAGATCACGGCCCTGGCGGACCAGGATTTCGCCGTGGCGGCCCGGAGGGCGTGAGCCTCCGGGGGATCACGACGAAAAAGGCCGACCCGGCTCCGTTCTGAAAGAGCCGGGAGGACCTGGGTTCGCCGCGATCGCGTCCGGCCGGTTCGTCAGCTGACCTGCACCAGATGCTTGCCGCCGACCAGCTTGATGAAGTGGTGGTGATTTAAGAACGGCCGGTGGCGAGCGAACAGGCTCTTACGCATTTGACGTCAGGGCCGGAGAGGCGGGCGTGATGATCGGCGCGCTGGGCGAGCCGCTGGAGCGACTGGGGCAATTCACTGGCTTTGCCTTCCAGGCGGTCGGGGCGATGCCGGAGGTGCTGGTGCTCCGGGCCGGCGAGGTGGTCCGGCAGTTCGAGCGGGTCGCCTGGGGGAGCCTGCCCATCATCGTGGTGGCCGGGATCAGCGTCGGGCTGGTGACCTGGCTCCAGACCCACCGCCTGCTGGCGACGTACGGGCTCCAGGCGACCTTGCCCAGCATCTTGACGGTGGCGGTGCTGGTCGAGACGGGCCCGATGCTGGCGAGCCTGCTGGTGGCCGGCAGGATGGGGGCGGGCCTGGCGGCCGAGCTGGGCTCGATGACGCTGACCGAGGAGGTGGATGCCCGGACCGTGCTGGGGGCCTTGCCCGTGCCGACGCTCGTTGCCCCCCGGGCGATTGCCTGCGCCCTGGCCGTCCCGTTGCTGACGGTGGTCCTCGACGCCGGGGCGGTGCTCGGGGGGCTCGGCGCCGAGCAGATGGCCGGGTCGCTCTCGGCCCAGGTCTTCTGGCAGAAGTCGCTCTTGTACCTCCGCCTCTCCGACGTCGTGCCGGCGACGCTCAAGACAGCCGTCTTCGGCCTCCTCGTCGGGCTGGTGGGGTGCTGGACCGGCCTGAACGCCGACCGCTCGACCGAGGCCATCGGCCATGCGGCGACGCGCGGGGTCGTCCGCTCGATGATCGCCGTCTTCGCCGCCAACGTCGTCCTGGTCCCCTGGATCCAGGCCGGGGTGGCCGCCCTCGGCTGGAAAGGATAAAATCATTTTGTTCTGTTGACACGAGTCGCCTGGCTTCCTGGCCGATCGTGACGATGCGGGGGGTTCGAGGCATGCGGCGCGACTGGGGACGGTGGCGTGCCCTGGCCAACGCCGGGCTCGTCCTGGCGATCCTGGCGCTGGCCGGATTCGGGATGGTCCAGGTGGCGAGCCGGCAGTGGCGCGTTCAGAAGACGTTCCACGTCCGCGCCGAGTTCGCCACGATTGTCGGGGTCGAGGAGGGGAACCAGGTCCGAATTCAAGGGATGGATGCGGGCGTGGTCGAGACGATCGCGCCGCCGAGGGTCCCGGGACGGCCGGTCACGCTCGTCCTCCGGGTCGATGAGCGGCTCCGCCCCCTGGTCCGGGCCGACGCGGTCGCCCGGATCGTGACCGAGGGGGTCGTCGGGGCCAAGATCGTCGAGATCGTCCCCGGCCGGCCCGACGCCCCCCAGCTGGCCGACGCGGGCCTGATCGCCGCCGAGCGGCCGATCGAGATGACCGACCTGCTGAAGAAGGCGAACGGCTCGCTCGAGAGGCTCGACACCGTCGCCGCGTCCGCCCAGGAGGGGCTCGGCGAGATCAACCGCATCGCGGCCTCGATCCGCAAGGGGGAAGGGAGCCTCGGCCGGCTCGTCCAGGACGATGAGGCGTACCGCAAGCTCGTGGCGCTTTCGGACCGGGGCGAGCGGACGCTCAACGACCTGGAGGACAACCTGGCCGCCTTGAAGCGGACCTGGCCCCTGTCGCGCTACTTCAACGACCGCGCCTTCTTCGATCGCGACCGCGTGCTCTTCCATCCCGACGCCGAGCGCGACAGCCGTTCCCTGCGCGAGGATGACCTGTTCGAGCCGGGCCGATCGGTGCTGACCTCTGGCGGCCGGCGCAAGCTCGACGAGGTCGCCGCCTGGTTTAAGAAAGTGCGCCGATCCTCCTCCGAGGTTGTCATCGCCGCCTTCACCGACGACGCCCGCGACCCCGAGCTGGCGCAGGCCCTGACCCAGGAGCAAGCCGACGCCGTCCGGATGTACCTCGTGCGTCATCACGCGATCGACTCGGCCGGCTGGTTCAGCACCCGCAAGATCGTCGCCGTCGGCTTCGGCGCCGAGATCCCCCGTGGCTTGCCCAACGAGAGCCGCGACCTCCCGCCGCGGCGGGTCGAGATCATCCTGTTCACGCCCCCGACCTGAGCCACGATCCTTCTGTTCGCGCGCCCTGCTCCCCGGCCCGAATCACTTGCCACACCCGAAGTTCGAGGATCACTCGGAATGACTTGACAATTCGGGGAATGAGCGTAGTCTGACATCCTGAAAGGGAAGTTTGCCCGCCGCGGCGGGACAGTCCCCACCCACCTCAACCTTGGATGAGGGCGCCATGGATCGACGCATCCTCGTGGTGGACGACAGCGAACTGGTCTGTCAGCAACTTGCGCAACTGCTCGCCCTCCCCGGCCGCCGCATCAAGGTGGCGCATGATGGCACGACCGCCCTGGAGTGGCTGGTCGAGCGGAACTTCTCGCTCGTCATTACCGACCTTTGCCTCCCCGGCATCAACGGCCTCGACCTGATCCGCGAGATCCGCCAGCGCGATTTACCTGTCACCTCGATCGTGATGACCGGCCATGCGTCAATCGACTCGGTCGTCGAGGCGATGAAGCTGGGCGCGTACGACTACCTGCAAAAACCGATCGACTCGGTCCGCCTCGGCATCCTGGTCGAGCAGGCGCTCGAAGACCGCAAGTTGCGCGACGAGGTCGGCGCGCTGCGGCAGGGGTTGCAGCAGCGGTACACCTATCACAACCTGCTGGGCAAGAGCCCCCGGATGCGCGAGGTCTTCGCGCGGGTGGCGCGGGTGGCGTGCTCGTCGTGCAACGTCCTGATCACGGGCGAGACCGGGACCGGCAAGGAGCTGGTGGCCCAGGCGATCCATTACACCGACACCCAGCGAGGCGGCCCACTCGTCGCCGTGAGCTGCGCGGCCCTGCCCGAGCCGCTCCTGGAAAGCGAGCTCTTCGGCCACGAGCGCGGCGCCTTCACCGGCGCCGACCGCCAGAAGAAAGGGCGGTTCGAGCAGGCTAAGGGGGGGACGCTGCTCCTCGACGAGATCGGCGAACTCCCCCTGGGGATGCAGGCCAAGCTGCTCCGCGTCCTCCAAGAAGGCACCTTCGAGCGCGTCGGCGGCTCCGAGGTCCTCCGCGCCGATTGCCGAGTCCTGGCCGCGACCAACCGAAACCTGGCCGAGGACGTGGCCGAGGGCCGGTTCCGCGAGGATCTGTATTACCGGCTCAACGTCGTCGGCATCGAACTCCCGCCGCTCCGCGACCGGCTCGACGACATCCCGCTCCTCGTGAACCATGTCCTCAACCGGCTCCAGGAGCGCCGGCTGCCGACAAAAACCTTCGCGCGGGAGACACTGTCGCGGCTGGCGCGGTACGACTGGCCCGGCAACGTCCGCGAGCTCGAGCACGTCATCGAGCAGGTGGTCGTGACCACCCCCGGCCCGGTCATCGAGCCGGAGAACCTGCCGCCCCAGATCGTCTCGACCCGCGAGGAGCCGTTCAGCCTCGACTTCGACCTGCACCGGCCGCTCCCGGCGATCACCGAAGAGCTGACCGAGCGCGTCGAGCGGGCCTACCTCCAGCGCGTCCTCGAACGCTACCGCGGCCGGATCGACCGCTGCGCCGCCCACTGCGGCCTGTCGCGACGGAGCATCAGCGAGAAGCTCCGCCGCTACCGGATCGACAAGGCCGATTTCAAGCCGAACTCGCCGCGACGATCGGTGCTGAGTAATCAGTAACGTTTTCCTATCCCCCCGCGCTCCACCAGCGCCAGCGGAAGGCGAGGTAGGTCACGCCGTTGAGGACTAGGCAGAGGGGCGGGAAGAGGATCAGGAAGAGGGCCCAGACGGGGAGCTTGAGGTCGGGTGTCAGGGCGACCAGGACCGAGTCGGGGATGGTTGCCGTCTCGTTCATCGAGGCGTTGAATCGGCTCGGCCTCATCGGGATGCTGAACGCCGCCGAATACGGGCTCGTGACCGTCAGGGCCGCCCTCCGCTCCTCGGTGATCGACGTGAAGCCCTGCAAGTACCAGCCCAGGCCGACCGGGACGACGAAGAGGAACAGCAGGGTCATGTAAGTCAGGACCATCGCCACCGACGTCCGACGCGAGAGCGCCGAGCAGAGCAGACCGATCGTCGAGGTCACCAGGCACGTCACCGCGATGATCAGGAGGAAGATGAGCAGGGTCCAGATCCGGTCGCGCAGCTCTTTAAGGAGGAAGTACGCCAGGAGCAGTTGCTCGGTCAGCAGGAACGTTAGCACGGTCGAGACCCGCAAGGCCGCCAGGAGTTTCGCCAGGACGATCCGGCCGGGACGGAGCAGCGTCGTCAGCAAGAGGCTGAGCGTCTGACGCTCGCGCTCCTGCGTGATGCTGCCGGCCGAGAAGACCGGGCCAACCAGCAGGTTGAACGTGATGACATAGGAGACGTAATACGCCGCCTTGTCCGACCGGAGAAAGAGCAGGCCCGCCATGAGCGGGATTGACAGGAGCATGCTCACCTGGATCACGACCCGGAGCATGAGCGTCCCCTGGCTGAAGATCTCACTCCGCAGCTCCTTGTCGAGGACGGGGTTGGTACCGTCGGGCATCAGGTCGAGGCGCTTCGCCGGCGCGAAGAGCTTGTCGGGGAAGAGGTCGCGGTCGATGACAACGCCGATGGCGTACCTCATCTCCTCCTCGTCGACCGCGTCCTTGCCCTCGCTGCCGACGTCGGGCGGGTGGAGCAAGCGGCGGTTGACCAGGATGCCGACGACGGTCCAGATCGCCAGGCACCAGGGGGGCAGCACGGCGACCGAGACGAAGTCGCGCAGGACCGAGCTATCGCCCGCCAGGGCCGTGTCGGTGCGGGTCAGGATGACGCAGAGGACGGCCAGCGGGAGGATGACCAGGTAGCTGACAACCAGGGCCGAGCTGGTGCGCCGGAAGTAGCTGGAGCAGGCGACGCTCAAGAGGCCGAACGTCCCTGCCGCCAGGATCAGGACGAGGTACGCCCGCGCGATCTCCGAGAGGAGAATCCCGCCGAGCAGGAAGCAGAGGATCATCAGCGGCAGGCTCGACAGGATCAGCACGACGAGATAGCTGAGCGAGCTGAGCAGCTTGCCGACCAGGATCGTGCCGGGGCGCAACGGGCTGGCCAGAAGCATCTCGTACGTCTTTCGCTCCTTCTCGCCCGCGATGCTGCCCGCGGCAAAGGTCGGAGCGACCAGTGCGACGAGGAAGAACTGGCCGAGGAAGAAGAGGTCGAACAGCCGCCGCGCCACTCCCGAGCTCACCTGCCGCGCCCCTCCCTCGCCCGCCGGCCAGTAGAAGTAGACGACCGCGCCGAGGAAGATGACGTAGACCAACTGCAAGATGAACGCGCGCGGCGATCGCAGGTTGACCAGCAGCTCGCGGATCAAGACCGGGTTGTCGCGGATGAGCATGGCGATTGGATCTCGGAGCCGCCCAGGGGTTGCGCCCGACGTTCAGGATCGGTTAAAGAGCCGATGGCAGACGGACAATGTCAAATGATAAATTTAGAATTTCAAATACCATTTTACTTATGATCTAGTTAGCCCTTTGCCATTTGCCATTTGCCATTTATCATGATTCATTTTTCATTTGTCATGATCCATTTATCATCCTCAGTTCCCGGATCAATTCACGATTCCCTTGGTGATCATCATGAAGACCTCCTCCAGGCTGAGCGGCTCCTCGGCGAACGACTTGACGGAGACGCCGGACGCGATCAGCCGGGCGAGGAGGCGGGCCATGTCGTCGTCCTGGCCCTCGAACTCGGC
>JBKOZB010000005.1:0-14843 GCA_046744225.1 Planctomycetota bacterium
CACGATCCAGGGCAAGATCGCCCGAATTCCGCTGAAATTGTTGGCACTGGCGCGATCGCACCCCGATGAAGCCGCCGAGCCGGCCGCGACGCGGAGGCGCCCCGCCTCCCCGATGATCGTCCGCCCTTGCCCGTCGTGCACCGGCTCAAGCAGCGCGGGACTCCAACCTCGCTTGTTTAAGGTCTAACAAGAGGACTTACCACAAAGACACAAGAACATAAAGAAAAAATAATCAAATTTCTTTTTGTGTTCCTTGGGTCGTTTCTTCGATCAGCAGACCTTGGAGCGTGCCTCGGGCTCGCCGTTCGACTCGTCCTGGGCACACCTCAGGCCGGGAGAGAGGATCGACGTCCGCGATTCGGCGTCGTTGACGATTGGCGCGGCCGTGCCGGTGACGGAGGCGATCTGGTCCTCCAGGACCGCCAGGCGACGGACCATCGCGACGTAGTCCCAGCCGAATGCCAGGGTCGTCTTCAATTGCTCGGCCAGCTCGTCCTGCCGCCGGGACAGGGCGTTCAGCTCGTGATCGATCTCCTGGTACAGCTCGACCTGGCGGAGGAAGATCGGCCGAAGCACCCGGCGCAGGGCGCGACGGAAGGGGAGCACGACGCGGCGGATCCCCTTCGTTTCGTGGTAGCCGGCATTGTAGAACGCGAGGTCACGCACGAGATAGTCTCCCCTTCAAGTCCCGTGGGGCTCAGGGCCCCGATGGACGACCGCCGATCGGACTCACTTCTTGAATTCGGCCACATCCGCCCCGCATCTTCACGATTTTCCCGGCAATCGGGGTAATTGGCACAACTCCGCGGCCTGGAACTATCGGCTCAGGCGACGAAGGATTCCTGGATGAGGACCTGGGTCAACTGCTCGGCCATCCGCGCCAGCCGGTACGCCTCGCTCGCGGTCCCGGCCCCCGCCCGCGACTGCCGCGCCGCCTGCCGCAGCGTCCGCTCGATCTTCGGCAGAATCGTGTCGATGTGGAAGTCGCGCCAGGCGGCCACCGCGCCCCGCCGCCCGATCGGCTCCAGCGCCACCCGGCCCCGCAGCACGGCCGCGAACGCCGCGGCGAACGCCGCCGGGGAGCGGTCCGCCTTCAGGCAGTGTACCGCGTGGACCAGCCACTCGGCGATCCCGCATTGCTGGCTGATCACCGGCACGCACCCGCGCGCTGCGGCCTCCAGCGGCACCAGGCCGAACGGCTCGCGCTCGTGGGTCGGGAAGGCGAACAGGTCGTAGTCGCCGTAGAGCGTTATCAGCTCCTTCTGCGGCCGGACGCCCTTGAGTTGCACGAAGTCGGCCAGGTCAAGGCGGCGGATCAGGGAGGCGAAGTAGGGGTCGTAGATCTTGCCGAAGATGTCGACGCGGAAGTCGGTCAGGCCGGCGTCGCGGAGGAGGCCCGCCGCCTCGATCAGGATATTCACACCCTTGTGCCGCGAGACCTGTCCGGCCGACATGACGCGGAGGGTCTGCCCAGGCTGGTGGAAGTGCGTCCGAGGCGCGGGGCGATCGCCGACGATCCAGTAGGGGATGACATCGACCTGGCCCCTGAGCGTGATCCCGAACTTCTCGATCTCGTCGCGGAGGCGCTGGCTGACGATGATGTAGTGGCCCCGGATCTGCCGCGAGAACTCCTCGACGAGCGTCGGGAACGTCCCTTGCGGCAGGCTGCAAAGGAGGCACGGGACGTTGTCGCCGAGCTGCCAGACCCAGGGGACCTTGAGGTATTGCAGGCAGGCCATCAGGGCCAGCCCCCCCAGGCCGATCACGCTGCAGACGTAGACGACGTCGGGGTGGAACTCATCGAGGAAGGTCGTCAGCGCGTGCACGTTATAGGCGTTGATGAACCGGGATTCGGTGTCGCGGAGCCGCATCCCCAGCGGGTCGAACCAGTGATCGGAGGGGGACCAGCCCGCCTCTTCGGTGAGTTTGAACCGGCGATGGATGTGCGGAGGGTCCACGACCGGGACCCGCGGCGCGGCGGCGAGCACTTGCACATCGTGGCCCCGCTCGCGCAGGGCGTCGACCACCTGGGCGCACGCGATCTCGTACCCGCCGATGAAGTCGGGGGGATACAGGTTGGTGAGGACCAGGATCTTCACGCGACGGCCTCCTGCGGCTGGGGGACCACGCTCTGGTAGACATCCAGCATCTTGCGGCCGGCGATCTTGAGGCTGAACTCCTCGTCGATGGCCCGCCGCGCCCGCGCGCCCATGGTCTCGACGAGCGTCGGGTTGCCGGCCAGCCGGCGGAGCTGCGCCGTCAGCTCGTCGCGGTCGTTGAAGACGAACCCCGTCTCGCCCTCGCGGATGAACTCGGGCATCGCCGCGACCCGCGAGCAGATAGCGGGCGTCCCGCAGGCCATCGCTTCGAGCAGGGTGAAGCCCATCAGCTCGGGCGCGACGAACGTGTTGCCGTAGCAGTCCTGGTAGACCGACGGCAGGACGTTGACCCAGGCCCGGCGGTAGAGGTTGAGGATGGTCTGGTCGTCGGCGTCGGTGACGAACTCGACCTTCTTGCCTTCCGCGAGCGTCCGCAGACGGCGGTAGAATTCCTCGTGATAGGGACGGCCGCAGATCGTCAGCGGCAGCTCGAGAGGGAGGGCCTCGATCAGGTTGTCGATCCCCTTGTGCGGGAGGAGCCGGCCAACGTAGAGCACGCGGTCGCGCTCGGGTCGCGCCGCGGGCGGGGTGAAGAGGTCGCCGTCCACGCCCCCCTTGATGACCTCGATCGGCTTCCGAGTCCAGTAGAGCGACGCGCCGAAGTCGGAGTAGGCGATGAGCCGGTCGGCCAGCTCGATGCTGCCGAGGTTCTGGCCGATGGTGCTGGAAAAGCCGCCGTGGTCGGTCAGGCAGATCGGCTTGCGCTGTTGCTTGGCCAGCAGCAGGCCCATCTCGTTCGACCGGGTATTCGCCATGTGGATGTGGACGAGGTCGGCGTCGGCGATCGCCGAGGGGAGCTCCCAGGAGACGACGTCGAGCCGGTTCGCGGGCCGGTTGTCGGCGCGGAGGACGCGGAGCGAGACGCCGGGCCGGAGTGTCTTCCGGAACGACTCGTCGCCGTAGGAGACCAGCTCGACGCGGCAGGTCCCCCCGGAGGCATGGACGACGCCGATGGCCAGGTTCAAGGGATACCGCTCGCCCCCACCCAGGCATGACTTCTCGTCGAAATAGAGTGGCGTCAGATAGGCGATCTTCCTCAAAGCCATGACGGACCTCTCCTGTCGCGATCATTCGGATCGCCGCGCGATCCCGGGCGCGCCCGTCCGTGCGCGCGCCCACTTGGCCGGACGGCCGCGGGACGGCCCGTCTCGTGGAGTCGCGTACTCGTGGAGGTGGTCGACGGGGAGATTCGAGCCGGCAGCGGTTTGTAACAGAGGGGTCGAGACGGGTCAAGGCCGATTGATGAAACGAGGTGGTGTCGACCCACCCGCGCTCAGGCGGTCGGATCCACCCGGCCGTTGAGCGCGCCGCCCCCCTCGATGAAGGTGCCGATCTGGCGGAACTTGTCATAGCGGCGCTGGAGCAGCTCGGCACGGGGCGGCTCGGCGAGCTCGCGGAGCGAGCGGATCAGGAAGGACTTCACGTTCGAGGCCGCCTCGCGATGGTCGCGATGCGCGCCCCCGAGCGGCTCGGGGATGACCTCGTCGATGATGCCGAGCCGGAGCAGGTCGCGGCTGGTCATCTTCAGCGCTTCGGCGGCCTTGGGGGCATGCTCCTGCGACTTCCAGAGGATCGTGGCGCACCCCTCGGGGCTGATGACCGAGTAGTAGGCATGCTCGAGCATTGCGAGCTTGTCGCCGACGCCGATCCCGAGGGCGCCCCCCGACCCCCCCTCGCCGATGACGACGCAGAGGATAGGCGTGTCGACCTGGCTCATCGCCATCAGGTTCTCGGCGATGATGGCGGCCTGCCCACGCTCCTCGGCGGCGATGCCGGGATAGGCCCCGGGTGTATCGATGAAGGTGATGATCGGGAGCTTGAACTTGGCGGCCAGCCGCATCTTCAAAAGCGCCTTGCGGTACCCTTCGGGGTGCGCGCAGCCGAAGTTGCAGGCGATCCGCTCGGAGGCCGTCTTCCCCTTCTGGTGGCCGACGAACATGACCTTCGTCTCGCCGAGGTGGGCGAAGCCGGTGACGATCGCCTTGTCATCGCCGAAGGAGCGGTCGCCGTGCAGTTCGATGAACTGGTCGAAGATCAGGTCGATGTAGTCGCGCGTGTGGGGCCGCTGCTGGTGCCGCGAGACGAGGACGGTTTGCCAGGGCTCCAGGTTGGCGTAGATCGTCCGCTTCAGTGCCGCCAGCTCGCGGCGGAGGCGCCGGACCTGCTCGGCGATCCCCGACGATTCGCCCCCGGCCCGGTTCTTGGCATAGCTCGCCTCCATCTCGGAGAGACGCGCTTCCATCTCGTAGATCGGCGCCTCGAAGGGGAGACGATACTCGCTCGGGCTGGGCATGGGCGAAGACGTCCTCGGGAAGCGGCTCGGACCGGCGGGCGCGGCGTCTTGACGATTCGAATCGGGGCGGTCAATACACCTGGGCCGCCTGCGGGAGCGGATCGTCCTTGTAGATGCGCACCCACGTGAAACGGCTCAGGAATTCGCGGAGGTCGGGGAAGCGATCGGTCGGCTTCTTCTGGATCATCTTGATCACCAGGTCGGAAAACTCGGCCGTAATCTCCTTGTTGAAGGTGTTCGGCGGCACGGGGCGCTCGCTCAGGTGCCTGTTCAGGAGCTCCGACATCGAGTTGGCGCGGAACGGCGGCCGTCCACACGTCAATTCATAGCAGGTGATCCCGAAGCTGTAAATATCGGCCGAGGGGGCCGGCGACTCGCAGCGGATCTGCTCAGGGGCCATGTAGCTCGGGGTCCCCTGCCGCGGGGTCTTGCCGCCGAGCAGCTTGCGGATCGCGGAAAACGGGCGCATCGCCAAGGCGAAGTCGATGACCTTCACCTCGCCCGTCTTGTTGACCAGAATGTTCTCGGGCTTGACGTCGCGGTGGACCCAGCGCTGCTCGTGCATGTACGCCAGGGCGCTGGCCGCCTGCTCGATGATCCGGTGGAGCTGCCGGACGGGCATCGGATAGACGGAGGGGCGGGCGATCGGTAGTTTCAGGTGATACGCGGGGAACAGGTCCATGATGAAGTACGGCTGGACCGGGTCCCGGAAATACTCGTGGACTCGGATCAGGTTCGGGTGCCGGAAGAGCATACCCAGCTTGGCCTCGAAGTGGAACGCCTTCCGCTCGGCCGCATCGTCGCCCCGCGAGGCGAGCAACTGCTTCAGCGCGAAGCGCTTGCCCGTCGATTCCTGGACGACTTCGATCACCACCGAGGTCGCGCCGGGATGGAGAGTGCGGACGTAGCGGAACCCGCCGATCCGGTCTTCGCTGGCGATGTTGGTCTCGGCCGACATCGGGGGGCCTCCCGCTCGGGGGCGTGCCCAAACCGGTCGGGAGACGTCGAACTGTCCCGCACCGATCCGCGCTGCGTGGCAGTCAAACCCCAGTCAGTTTACCAAGCGCATGATATCATGGTGAATACGGCCGAACCGGCCGCTCGTGACAGCCAGGCCGATCCGGAGGGTGCGGCAAGGCCAGGGGGACTCGGCGGGCGCCCGACGCGGCACGCCCGCCCGGCGCCAGATCAGATGACCAGCTTGTCCTGGAGGATCGTGAACTTGGGGATCACGACGATCCCGTCGCGAATGACGTAATGAGACGCCTCCTCCGAATCGACGACCCCGGCCTCGTTGGTGATCTTCACGCCCCGACCGATCCGGGCGTTCTTGTCGATGATGGCATTCTCGATCACGGAGCCTGCGCCGACCCCGATGTTCGGGCGGCCAGCGCGGGTGTTGTCGGCCAGGTGCCGGGGCTGCTCGTAATTGTCGGCGCCCATGATGTACGTGTTCCGGATCGTCACGTTCTCGGCGATCTGCGCCCGGACGCCGATCACCGAGTTCTCGATCACCGAGCCCCGTCCGATGACGCAGCCGTCGGAGATCAGGCTCTGGGTGACCGTCGCGCCCGAGATCCGCGAGCAGGGCAGGTACCGCGGGCGGGTGAAGACCGGATGATCGCCGTAGGTGAAGTCAAACGGCGGCTTGTCGAGCGCCAGGTCGATGTTCGCCTTGTGGAAGGCGCCGACCGTCCCGATGTCCTCCCAGTAGCCGTCGAAGAGGTGCGCCTGCACCCGGTGCTCGAGGATCGCCTGAGGGAACAGTTCCTTGCCGAAGTCGGTGGCGTTCCCGGCGGCGAGCATCTGGACCAGGGTCACCCGGTTGAACAGGTAGATCCCCATGCTGGCCAGGTAGGGGCGCCCCTCCGCCTTGATCCCGAGTCGCGCCATCCAGTCGGGATCGGTCCGAGCCCGCGCGAGCTTCTCGGGCGTCTTGGGCTTCTCCTCGAATTCGATCACGCGGCCGCTCTGATCGATCCGCATGATCCCGCACGCCGTGGCCTCCTTCTCGGGGACCGGCAACGCGGCGATCGTCGCCTCGGCCTTGTTCTCGACGTGGGTGCGAACCATGTCCTGGAAATCCATCCGATAAAGCTGGTCGCCCGAGAGGATCAGGACGAGGTCATAATTGCGGTCCGTGAAGTACGGAATATTGCGCCGGACGGCGTCGGCCGTCCCCTGATACCAGGACTCGTGCTGCATCGTCTGCTGCGCGGCCAAGATCTCGACGAAGCCATTGCCGAACGGGTCGAATTTGTAGGTGTTCGCGATATGGCGATGCAGGCTGACTGAGTTGAACTGGGTCAGGACCAAGATCTGGTTCAGTCCGGAATGGAGGCAGTTGGCGATGGGGATGTCGATCAGACGATACTTCCCCGCGATCGGGACGGCGGGCTTGCTCCGCGACTTGGTGAGCGGATACAGACGGGTGCCTCGCCCTCCTCCCAGAATCAGACAGATCATCTTGGGCATGGTAGCTCCCCGATCGGACGGGAACGCGAGCCGCCGCACCTCGCCCGGTGCCGACTCCGTTTTCCTAAATGCTTCGCAAAGCCAGTGCCGATGGTACTCAATCGGTCCGGTCGAAGCGAGCGGGTGCCTCCGAACTCGACGAGCCGGATCGGGACGGTGGCACTCCGTTCCACAATGGGGCGAGAGCCCCGGAGAACAAACGGAAGGCCGTGGCCACGTGGAAGGATCACCGTCAGGGGCGCCCCTCCGCGCGCGGCCGAGGAGCCTTACCAGCCCAGCGCCATGTTCGACTCGATCGCCTTGCGTGCGCCGTCCAGGTCGCAGCCGGTCTGCTGCATGTAGAGCCGCACGGCGTGGAGCTTGTCGCCCTGGGCCTTGGCCAGACAATCGCGGGCCGTGGCACAGGGGTCGGAGTTCCCCTTGAGGCCGAGCAAGTTTTTCGAGATCACCCAGGCATCCCTCGGGCGGTGACTCACCCGGAGGACCTCTTCGCCCGGATAATTGGCGTTCGCGAAATTGCGCGCCGCCGCCTCGTCTTCGACGCACGCAATCATGATGTGTGACGTGGTTTCGACCTCGAACAAAGGCATGACCGAACCCCTTTCTGAGAAATCAGTGCGTCAGGGGCTGTGAGAAACCAACGATCGCGTCAGGAAGCGCGCGGTCGTTGGGGAAGAGGCTCCTTCTCGCCGATCGTACATCGCCGCTGAAGTCGGGTCAAATCCTCCGAGGGGAAGGGCGCGCGGTTTGCGCACGACACGCCCGCGTCATCCTCGGGATCGCGTGGGCGGGGCGCAGGGTCGGAGGCCCAGGAGCCGGCTCATTGCTGGGGAAGACCGGTCTCGACCATGTGTTGATCCTCGAAGAGCTGAGCGATGATGAGGCTGCCGTTGGAGACGACCTCCTCGTCGGGCTTCAGGCCACGGGAGACCACGACTTGGTCGACGTTCTCCTGGGCGACGACGATCCGGCGCCGCTCGAACTTGTCGGGGTCGCTCACCTTGGACCTGGAGTCCCTCGGCTTGCGGACGAAGGCGTACTCGGAACCGTTGGTCGAGACCATCGCCAGGCGGGGGATGATGGTCTGGCCCGGCACCGGGGGAATGTCGAGCACCGCTTTGAGGACCATGTCGGACTTGAGCCGCGTGTCGGGGTTGGGGATCGTGGCCCGGATCCGGATGGCGCGGGTCTCTTTGGAGACCTCGTTGGCGACGTACTGGACCGTCCCCTTGATCTTCTGATCGAGGAACGGGAACTGGATCTCCATCGTCTGTCCCACCCGCACCTTGGCCTGGTCGAGCTCGTAGACGTTGAGCAGGACCCAGAGGTGGTCGAGGGGGGCGATCACCATCAGCACGTCCGAGTCGGTGTAGAAGTTCTGCGGAACGACCTCGCGCTCGATCACGATCCCATCGGCCGGCGCGCGGAGAGTCATCTTGGCCTTCTCTTCGATGTCGCCGAACTGCTTGGGATTAGCTGTGCTATCCTTCAGTGGAATCATGAGCGACTCGATGTCCTCGGGGGGTACCTTGTAGACTTTCAGCGTGTCAACGGCGAGGAGATAGTCGAGCCGGCTCTTCTTCTCGTCGTTCTGGGTATCGACCCAGAGCTGTTGCGAGATGGCCCCGGTCTCGACCAGCTTCTTGCGCAGGTCGAAGAGCCTCATGTCGTGCTGCCACTGGACGAACTTGATCTGCAAGTCGCTCTTGGCCTTCGCCAGCTCGGTGCTGTAGAGATCGACCAGGGGGTCGCCCTTCTTGACCTTCTTGCCCAGCGAGGCGTGCACCCGCTCGACAAGGGTGTCGAACCGGGGCCGAATCTTGGTCAAGGTGTCGGGGTCGTAGGCGGTCCGTCCGGTCAGCTCGAGCTTGATGGGCCGGGTCTGGGCCTCGACCTTGGCGAGCTGGAGGCCGATGGCCAGCTTCTCCTCGAGATCAATCGCCACCAGGCCATCCCAGTGCATCTTGGGTTTGATCGGCGGGGCGACTTCGTGCTTCGTGGCGGGCGCGGACCCCGAGGAGGAGGCCGACCGCTCCACATATTTCAGCGCATCGGTGAGCTGCGCCTTGTTAATGCCGCTCAGGTAGAGCACTCCGGTGAAGCTCACGATGATGACGAGAGCGATTGTCAGTTTCCAGAACATGATTCGAGACCTCCGAGCGCCTGACCCACCGGCGCGGGCTCTGGGGAGCGATGTTCAGAATTGATCCGGTGTTTGCGGCTCGTCCGAGTTCCCATTCGCCCCTTCGGTCTCATGGAGGAACTCATCGGTGAAGTGCGAACCCTCCATCAGGCCGCGCTCATGCGGGACGATCACGGCGGGGGCGGGGGCGGGGAAGAAGCTGTAAAGGACCGGCATCAGATACCGCGTCAAGAAGAGGGTGACGAGCATCCCGCCGACGACGACGATGGCGAGCGGCTTCTGAGCCTGCGAGCCGATCGTGTTGGCCAAGGCGGCGGGGAGCAGCCCGAGCGCGGCGGTCAATGATGTCATGACCACTGGGCGGACTCGAAGCTCGGCGCCGCGCATCACCGCCTCGCGAACGGGGATGCCCTCGGCCCTCATCTGGTTAAAGTAGGAGATCAGAAGGACGCCGTCCTGCACGGCCACACCGAAGATCGAGATGAAGCCCACGGCGGCCGAGATGCTGAACGGCGTCCCGGTCAGCCGCAGCGCCCAGACCCCGCCCATCGTCGCCGCGACCACGTTGGCCATGACCAGCAGCGCATCCTTCAGCGAATTGAATGCCGTGTAGAGCAGGATCATGATCAGGGCGATCGAGAGCGGCACCATCCAGAGCAGCCGGCCGTTGGCCTCCTGCATCTGGGCGAACTCGCCCGACCACTCGATTTCGTATCCCTTCGGCAGTTGCGCCCCGTGGACCGGGTCATCCACCTTGCGCTGGGCCTCGGCGATGGCCGAGGCCAGGTCGCGATTGCGGACACTGAACTTGATCGGGATGAACCGTCGGTTGTTCTCGCGGTAGATGTACGCGGCGCCCGGCTTATGCGGGTTGATCTTGACCAGTTGCCCGAGCGGAATCCGGACGCCCGGCTGCCCACCGGCACCCGGGGGGGTATCGATTGGGATCCGGCTGATGACGGTCGGGTCGTCGCGGCGGTCGAGGGGGAGACGGAGCACGATGTCGTAGACCTTCTCCCCCTCGACCATCTGCGAAAAGGCGCGGCCACCGATGGCCACCTGGACGGCCGACTCGACGTCGGCGACGTTCACGCCGTACCGGGCGCACTCGCGGCGATCGATGACGATCTCCAGGTTCGGCTGGCCGACGATGTGGAACAGCCCGACGTTCTCAATCCCCCGGACCGTCCGGAGGACCGCCACCGTGCGCTGGCCAGCCTCCTCGAGCACGGCCAGGTCGGTGCCGAAGAGCTTGACCGAGTTGGCCCCCTTGACGCCCGAGAGCGCCTCCTCAACGTTGTCGCGGATCAGCTGCGAGAAGTTGAAGTTGATCGAGGGGAACTCGCGAAACTTCACCATCAGCTCGTCCTGGATCTTCTCGCGGGTCATCCCCTTGCGCCACTGCTCCATCGGTTTGAGGGGCGCGTTGAATTCGAGGTTGAAGAAGCTGGTGACGTCGGTGCCGTCGTCGGGACGGCCGACGTGCGACATGACCCCCTTGATCTCGGGGATCGACGCGATCACCTCGCGGAGCCGGGGTGCCATTCGCGCGGCGCCTTCGAGCGAGACGGTCCGAGGCAGGAGGGCCCGGATCCAGAGGTTCCCCTCCTCGAGTTGCGGCATGAACTCGCCGCCGAGGCCGGGGATCAGGGTGGCGGTGAAGACCATCAGGCCGCCCATGACCGCCAGCGTCGAATAGCGGTGATTCAAGACCCGGTTCAGCGCCCGCAGGTAGCGCTGCTTCATGATCCGGTCGATGATGGTGTCGGCCTCCTCTTTCTTGTTGTGGAAGAGGAACGAGCAGAGGACCGGGGCGAGCGTCAGGGCGAGGATCAAGGCGCCGAGGATCGCGAAGGCGTACGTGTTCGCCATCGGCCCGAACAGGGCTCCCTCCGGACCCGACATCGCGAACAAGGGGATGAAGGCGCAGACGATGATCGCCGTCGAGAAGAACAGCGCCTTCTCGATCTCGTGCGAGGCCTCGGCGATCCGATCGATCAAGGGCCGTGAGCGGTTGGCCCCGTGCGCGGTGATGTGTCGATAGATGTTCTCGACGATGATCACCGAGCTATCGACGATGATCCCGAAATCGACCGCGCCGATCGAGAGCAGGTTGGCCGACTTCCCCTGGACATAGAGGACCGAGACCGAAAACAAGAGCGCCAGCGGGATCATCAGCGCCACGATCCCGGCGCTGGCCAGGTCGCCCAGGAAGATGAACAGGACGGCGACCACGAGCGCCATGCCCACGATGAGGTTGTGCAGGACGTTGTGCGTCGTGACGTGGACTAGGTCGGTCCGCTGGTTGAACACCCGGAGGCGCATCCCCTGGGGCAAGATCCCCGACGTCTGGATCTCCGCCATCTTCTCGGCGACCTTCTCGGAGACCGGGAGCGATTTCTCATACTTCCGCATCAGGACGATCCCCTCGACCACGTCGTCCTCGTCCTTGATCTCGGGACGGCCATCGACCTCCTTGAGGTAGCGTCCGACGATCCCAAGCCGCGGCCGGTGCTTGATCTCGACCTTGGCGATCTGATGGACATAGATCGGCAGGCCGTCGGTCACCGCGACGACGACGTCCTGGATATCCTGGAGCTTCTCCGCCTCGATCAGGAAGGCGTTCTCCACGACGGCCGGGTCGAGCGAGTCTTTCCCCCCGCCGAGCAGGCCGATCGCGCGGACGATGTGCGATTGGCTCCCCAGGCTCAGGATGTCGCCGCCGACGTTGCCGTTGGACCGCGAGATCGCGTCCTCGACCTGCTGCATGGTGATGTTGTATTGCCGGAGCAGGCGGGTGTCGATCAGGACCTGGTACTGCTTAACCGTCCCGCCGTAGCCGGTCACGTCGATGACCCCGGGGACGGTCTTCAGGGCGCGGGTGAGCACCCAGTCCTGCACCGCCTTGATCTGGTTCAAGGTATAGCCCGGGGCCTCGATGACATACCGGACGATCTCTCCGGTCGGGCTCCAGGGCGAGAGCTTGGGCGTGACGCCTTGCGGGAGGTTATCGATGGCGCCGATCCGGTTGATGACCTCCTGGCGGGCTGTCCAGTAGTCGGTACCGTAGGCGAACTGGCACTTGATATCGTTCAGACCGGCGATCGAGGTGCTCCGCAGGTCCACGAGCCCCGGCATCCCGTTGAGCGCCGTTTCCAGCGGGATGCCGATCAAGCGCTCCATCTCCTCGGGACTGGCCCCGGGGTTCTGCGTGATGACCTCGACCAGCGGGGGCGTCGGGTCGGGATACGCTTCGACGTTCAGATCCAGCGTGGAGTAAATGCCCACGGCGATCAGGCCCAGGGCACCCAGGAGCACGATGAAGCGGTTAAGCAGGCTCCAACAAATGATCGCACGAACCATAAGCGCCGCATCCTTGGTCGAGTCGATGGGAGGGGCGGATGAATGTGATCAGAAGACACGCCGGGGCGTGACAAGCGACCAAACCATGAGGCATCGTCGTCGGAAGGTCGATGCGCGTCAGATGATACGAGCCAGAGACGTCGAACCCGGCGCCAGCGAGGATTCAACAGCGGAGCCGGCACAGCCGCGCGATCGAGATGGAGGGGAGCGAAATCGCCGGCGCCGGGGCGCCGGAAGCGAGTCCGAGCGCGTCAGGCGGGAGAGGAAAAAGAAAGAGGCCCGACGCGGCCTGCAACGGACCGACGTCGTCGCTTTCCTCCTCTCCCTTCTGATAATCTTGAGAGATCGCCGGGCAGCCGGCCTGGACCCATTTCCCGAATCGATTGATCCGATGGCCGCGATGAGTCCCCGGGACGAGACAGGACGAGGAACCGGTCGGCACGACGTCCTGCGAGGTCTCGATTGCCGAGAGCGCAACGTTCCACGGCCAGGCCATCAGAATGGCCAGCCCGAGGGTCAGGACCTGGATGGGATTGGCGAGTAGGCCCACGTTCGGCTCGCTCTTCTTTATCTTAATTTATTGGTCGCGCGGCGATTGAGAGAAGACGACACTATCCTAAGCGACGGTTTTACAGAACCGCAAAGATTTTTTCACCCTGGTTTTTTCCCGAGCGCCCCGAGCTTGCGCAGTAGGTCGTGGCGAACGTCTTGGAAGCAGGTTGGCCGTGCCGGCGTGGGCTCGATTCAGGCGGATCGATCGGACGATCCACCCATTCAACACGCGAGCACGCACGGAGGACCAAAAAAACGGGATCGTTGTTGGTACGACTTTCGAGTCGCCTCAGTTCGTAAAGTTTGATCCTTTCGTAGGACCGGATTAGGATAAGAGGGCTTGCCGCGTACCATCTCGGTCGAGGACTTCGAGCGCGACGAGCCCGGAAGCTTCCCGAACCACGTCCTGCCGGTCCTAACTAAGATCCTGCTCAGCCAGGTCTTCAATGAGTCGCAGTCGTTTCCGACCGTGCCTCCCGTCCCTCCCAAGCGCCCTGCGCCCTGATTGGCTTCGCTCGGCGCGTCTTCATCGAGATCGATGCCGTGATGGTCCTCCGGCTTGCTCGACGAACGAGCCGAATTCCGGACACACCGGGAAGATTCGTGAAACGCGGGCATGGTATTTTTTGCATTTTTTCCTATATTCAGAGGGGCACCGCCTCGCCTCTTTCTCAATGATGGATTCGGTGTGCCGGCCGAATCTCCCGTCACGATCAGGTCAAAACGACCGAAGGTCGGTCCTGGGATGCGAGTGCGCATGGTCATCGAAAATCTCTTGAACTGGTTCGCGGGTGGCTCGCACCGCTACATGACGCTCACCCATTGCATGCAGCACGACATGCCCTGGATTGGGCTCACCGTGCTCCTCGATCTGGCGGTCGCCTCCGGATACATCCTGATCGCGTTCCACTGGAGGAGGAACGAGAAGCCGCTGGAGAATTGTCCGGCGAAGACCGCGCTGCGGAACATGAAGAACATCTTCGTGTTCTGCGGGCTTTGCGGATATCTTTTCATCCCGATCAAGATGTACTGGCCGGCCTGGCGGCTCTACGACATGTTCCTCGGCGTCCTGGTTTACTACACCTGGCGCTACGCCCTCGCCGCGCGGGATTTGAAGGTGGTTTACAATGAGCTGGGGCGGTCCGCGCGGTTGGCCCATGACCTGGAGGAATCGCGGGAGGAGTCGAAGCGGAAGAGCTATTTCCTCAATGCCATCAGTCACGATTTGAAGACCCCTCTGAATGGACTGATGCTCCAGGCCGAGCTTGCGGAGCTCAACCTTTCCACGAACGACGTCGCGGCATTGCACGAGTCGCTGGCCGAGATCAAGAGCTGCGCCCGGACCACGGCCGAGCTGCTGAACAGCTTCCTGGAGATCGGACGACTCGACTGGGCGGACGAAACCCCGCAACCGGAGCCTATCGAGCTGGGCGAGCTGCTCCGGAAGGTGATCAGCCAGTCACGGGCTCGTGGGGAGCACAAAGGGCTTATAATGTCGCTCGACGCCCCTTCCCCATTAATCGTCTGTACCGATCGCGTCAAAGTCGAGCGAATCGTTCAGAACCTGGTTGACAACGCGATCAAGTTCACGCACAACGGAGTCGTCCAACTGCATGTCGACGTTGGCCGCTCCGAGGTGGCGATTCACGTGGTCGACACGGGCGAAGGGATTGCCGAAGAACATCTGGGGCATATTTTCAACGACTTCATCCAGGTAAACAACCGTGAGCGGGACAGCCGCAAGGGGTTTGGACTTGGCCTCGCTATTGCTCGGCGATTGGCGCGGAAGATTGGCGGTGACCTTACCGTCGCCAGTGCTCTTGGCCGAGGGAGCCGATTCACCCTCCTCTTGCCCGTC
>JBKOZB010000209.1:0-5689 GCA_046744225.1 Planctomycetota bacterium
CCTTCATGGACAACTGCTGGGACTACCATGATGGCAAGGCCGAGGAGCGGATGGGCAAGGCCCTGGCCGAAAGGGGACGGCGCGACAAGGTCTTCCTCATGACCAAGGTCTGCGGCCGGACCGCCAAGGAGGCGCAGTCGAATCTGGAGGACAGCCTGCGCCGGCTCAAGACCGACCGCCTCGACCTCTGGCAGTTTCACGAGGTGATCTACGACAATGATCCCGATTGGGTCTTCGCCGAGAACGGCGCGATCCACGCCGGGCTGAAGGCGCTGAAGGACGGCAAGGTCCGCTACCTCGGCTTCACCGGACACAAGGACCCGTCGATCCACCTCAAGATGCTGTCCAAGCCCTACGAGTGGGCCTGCGTCCAGATGCCCCTGAACGTCATGGCTGTCCATTACCGCAGTTTCCAGAAGCAGGTCCTGCCCGAACTGGTCCGGCGCGGCATCGGCGTGCTCGCCATGAAGAGCCTGGGGGGCAACGGCTCGATCGTCAGCAAGGCGGGCGTGCCGGTCGAGGACGCGCTGCGCTACGTCCTGTCGCTGCCGATCTCGACGCTGGTTTCGGGCATCGACTCGGAGAAGGTCCTGGATCAGAACCTCAAGATCGTCCGCGAGTTCAAGCCCCTGAACGACGAGGAGCGCCGGGCGATCGAGGCGAGGACGGTGAAAATGGCCGGCGACGGCCGTTTCGAGCTGTTCAAGTCATCGAAGGCCTTCGATAGCCCGGTCCACCGCAAGCAGCACGGCTTCTCGACCGAGATCGCCTGATCTCGGGGACGCCGGACGCCATCCCCGATTCAAGATCAAGGCCGCGGTGAGAGGGGATCATCCTCTACGCCGCGGCCTCTGTCGCTCCTCTCAAGCCACGGTCTTCGCCGTGAACTCGCGGTGGCGGACCTGATAACGCCGGAGCTTCGCAGGATCGACCTGGTAGCCGAGGCCGGGTCGGGTCGGGAGCATGAAGACGCCCGGGGACGAGAACTCGATGAGCGGGACCACGTAGTCATCGACGAACCAGCGGACGCTGGGCTGGATGTCGGTCGGGTACTTGCAATTGGACAGGGCGGCCAGGTGGAGGCCCTGCGCCTGGCCGACGCCCAGTTCGGGCATGGTCCCCACCCAGCAGGCGATCCCCCGCTCCTGACAGAGGTCGTGCATCGCTAGCGCCGGGCCGAACCCCCCGACCCGCTGGAGCTTGATGTTGACGATCCGGCCGGCCCCCCGGCGGATCGCCTCGGCGGTCCGGTCCAGGGTATCGGCCGTCTCGTCGAGGCAGACTGGGGTCGCCACCGCCTTCTGCAAGGCCGCCAGGCCGTCGAGGTCGTCGACCTTCATCGGCTGCTCGAACATCAGGAGGTCGAACGCGTCCAGCTCGCGGAAGACGTCGAGGTCGGCCGCGGTGTACGAGGTGGAGGCATCGACCATCAGAGGGATGTCGCCGAAGTGCTGCCGGACCGCGCGGACGAGCTCGACGTCGCGCCCGGGCTGAATCCTGATCTTGACCCGACGATATCCCTCGTCCAGGTGGGTGTCGATCGTCTTGAGCAGCTCGACGATCGTCGGATAAAGCCCGACGGCCAGGCCCGACTCAATCCGCAGGTCGAGCGGCGAGCCGAGCACGCCGAGCATCTCGGCCAGCGTCTCGTGCCGCGACTGGCCGAGCAGGTCCCAGCAGGCGGTCTCGGCCCCCGCCACCGCGAACCGGCTCGCACCCGTCCTCCAGGTCGAGGCCCACTCCGCGATCTCCTCGACCTCCGCGAACCGTCGGCCGAGCAAGCTCGGCGCGATCCGCTCGACGAGGTCGTTCCAGCAACCCTCCGGCGTGTCGCTCGAGTCGCCGAACCCGGCCGCCATCGGCGAGCTCTCGCCCAGGCCGACGCCGTCGCTCGTCTCCAAGGCCACGAGGATCGCGTCCTTGATGGCCACCTCGCCCCCCGAGATCCGGAACGGTTCCTTCAGCGGAATCTGAAGGTGTATCAGCGTCACCCGCTCCACCGCGTTAGTCATCACAGATCCTCCGGTCGGGTCTCCCGGCTCCTTCATTATAATTATATTATAGTCTCGGCCCGACCGTACAAGCCGACGGGCGTGTCACACTCGCGACACACCCACCCGACGCGAACGACCTGAAAGGCCCATCCCCTCCGCCTCGCGCAGGTCCCCCGACCGCGTTTCCATCCTCCCAACTCGTGAAATCTCTTCGATTTGGGTCCAGCAAGGGTTGTCGGGCTCGGGCCCGGCTGCTAGACTGAGTGGAGCCATGTTTCCCGGAGTGAAACGCACCACTCTTCCTCGATCGCAAAGAATTGTGCGTTTCACACATCCTCTAGCAGACCGGCCGTGATAGGCTCTTTGTCCTCTCATCTCGGAACCGCGCGATGAGTTCAGCCGATTCGGAGCTGCCCTGGTACCGCGGTGGACTGGCGTTCGAGTGTACCCGCTGCGGTGCCTGCTGCACGGGGGCCCCGGGATTCGTCTGGGTCAACGTCGAGGAGATCGCCCACCTCGCGGAATTCCGAGGCGAGTCCATCGACCAATTCTCAAGCAATTATGTGCGTCTTGTCGGCAACCGTTACAGCCTGATCGAGCGGCCGGGGGGTGATTGCATCTTCTGGGATAAGACGGCGGGCTGCACGGTCTACCCGGCACGGCCGGTGCAGTGCCGAACCTGGCCGTTCTGGCCCGAGAACATCGCGACGCCCGAAGACTGGGCGCACATCACGCGAGTCTGTCCCGGCTCGGGGGGGGGCCGTTGGTTCAGCCTCGAAGAGATCCAGGCCGCTGCCGCGAAGGTCCACACATGACCTCCTCCGACACGCTCGATCGCGACCTCGACCGGTTCCGCGCCGCGCTGCGGGCGCTCTACGCCGACCTCGATGCCGAGATCGCCCGGCTCGGGCCGGTCTGCCGGCTGAGCGGCCGGTGCTGCCGTTTCGCCGAGTCTGGCCATACCCTGTTCCTTTCGGCGCCCGAGGCCGCGCTGCTCCTGGCCGAGGCCCCGACCCCATGTCGCCCGCTCGACGACGGGTCGACCTGTCCCTGGCAGGACCCGCTCGGCCGCTGCACGGCGAGGGACGCCCGTCCGCTGGGCTGCCGGGTCTATTTCTGCGATCCGGCCTACCAGCCGCACGCCCCCGACCTGAGCGAGCGGTTCATCACCCGGCTCAAGCGGATGGTCGAGGAGTGGGGCCTCTCCTGGGACTATGCCCCGCTCCATCGCCACCTTCACCGGGACGAGGGGCACTTTCCGACGAGCCGCGCGGCGATCCTCTGAATCCCGTTCCGCGTTCGCTCCCGGAGGAGCCGCGGTACGCCTTCTGCAACGCGAGAGACTCCCGGCCGAAATCGCGAGAATTCTCCCCGAACTTGTCGTGCGTTTCGATCTTTTTGGCTTGACACTACTCCAAGCTACCAATACAGTTGAGCCAATCGATGCTCGGAACGGGCCGCCCCCCTTCATGGAGACCGCAACGTGACCAAGAAAGAAATCGTGAAGAAGATCTCCGAGGATATCGGTCTGACCCAGCTCAAGACCAAGGACATCGTCCAGCGAACGCTCGACGCCATCATCCATACCCTCGTCTCCGAAGGCCGGATCGAGCTGCGGAACTTCGGCGTTTTCGAGGTCAAGCGTCGCGCGCCCCGCAAGGCCCGCAATCCGCGCACGGGAGATAAGGTCTACGTCCCCTCGAAGAATGTGGTGACCTTCAAGCCGGGCAAGGAAATGGAAGAATTGGTCCGAAAGATGAATCCCGAAAATCTTCCCTTATTGGACGAGGACTCGAATGCCGATCTAGAGGTTAACGGACCCGTTGAGCCGGCCACCGAGCCGCGGGCACAGTCGCCCGCCCAAGCCGACTCCACCGACTGAGGCCCGGCGGGTCTCCTCGCCGCTCGGGGAGGATTCGGTGGCGCACGGCTCGTAGTGTGGCGGACGCGTGGACGGGGGCAGACGCGGTCCGATCGACGCGAACGCAATCGGCTCGGACCGAGGACAGAGATCCCGGTTGCGAGTCCCCCCGGTTGGACCCGCGTGATGGATCGCGCGGCCGGATCGATCCGAGCGGTTACCGAAGGCGGGAGGATCCCCCACATGCGGAAAACCTTGGCAGCCATGGCCCTCGTGGTCGCAACCCTCGTCGGTTTCGGCGAGGGATGTGCTCCGGTCCCCTTGCCGCACTACGCGGCCTTCGGACCGAAACGCGTGGAAGAGTTGCTCGTGGACTCGGAAAACCTCCGGATGGCTGGCGACGACTGGGAGCGCTTCTGGTTCCTCGACCAGCCCTCTCACCTCACTCCGTTCCGGACCCACGGCGGCCTCGGTCCCTGATCGGTGTCGGGTCTGACCTGCTTGGAACTCTTCGCAATCCTGTCACGGCCAGTCTTGGGCGCTCGCCCGGTCCGGTCTCTTTCTTGCGCCGGCGGACCTCATGTACTTCATAAAAAGAAAGCATATATAATAAAAAAATTATGCATATAAATTAGATTTGTTGGATGGGACTGACTTCAGTCGGTCCTGATCCAAGAACTCTGGAAACTGGACCGACTGAAATCGGTCCCACCCGGAGAGTGCGACCCGCGCGATTTTTCTGAAGTCGGGATCACGCGTCTCAGGGGCTCAGGTTCCGCTGGAAGAAGGAATCGACCGCCGCGACGTAGCCCCGGGGGTTGGCCTCGTAGGCCTGGACGTGCTCGACCCCCGGCAGGGTGACGGTCAGGCACGAGGGTCCTGCCGCCCTCGCCAGCCGGATCGCCTGGTTGACCGGGACGATCGAATCGGCCTCGCCGTGGATGAGGAGGAGCGGGCGGCGGCCCCAGAGCCGGGCCGATCGGGTCGGGATGAGGTCGTCGGTCCGGATGCCGTAGGCCAGATGTGCGGCCGTCAGGATGCCGGGATTGAACCAGCTCGGCAGGCGGCTATATTTCGGCAGTTGCTCGTTGAGCAACTCGGGCAAGTGGCCGTAGGGGCTGTCGAGGACCGCGACCTGGATCTTCGGGTTCTGCGCCGCCTCCATCACGATGATGGAGGCCCCCATCGATTGGCCGACCCAGCCGATCCGGTCGGCGGAGAACCCCTGGCGATCGGCCCAGGTGAGCACCGCGCGGAGGTCTCCTCGCTCGCGGCGGCCCATCGAGAGCCGCGCCGGGTCGCTCCGACCGTGCCCGCGCAGGTCGAACAGGAGCACGTCATAGCCGTGCGCGTGGAGGTCGCGCCCCAGGGCCGCCATCTCGGGCCACGAGCCTCCCTTACCGTGCACGAGCAGATCAGGTGTCGGGAGCGGGACGACGGGCAATACCATCCCCGGAGCGTCAGGCCGTCATGAGTCCGGACCGACCAAGCTGTCGCGCTCGGGCTGACGAGCTTCGGGTCGAGCCAGTCGGGTTGGTTCTTCGGCCGCGTCAGATAATCGGAGGCCAGCAGCGAGATGCCCAGATAGACGAAGACGAACAGCAGGAGAACGACCAGCGCCAATCCTCGCGCGATCCTGATTGCCCGGCGCGGCCGACGCGGCATCGAATCCATGCGAGGTCCTCCCTGCCGCGGGAACGTTGGCGAACGGCAACCCTTTCAACCTAGTGGTCCACCACTATTGAATTGTTGGGTAGAGCCGTCGGAGCTTGATGCGGGCGTCGGCCGTGGTGAACTGCCACCGGATCACGACGCCCCGCTCGTTCCTCGAACC
>JBKOZB010000056.1:0-3535 GCA_046744225.1 Planctomycetota bacterium
GGCCCGGTCCGCATGGCGTGCGACCTCAGCGAAGGGGTTGGGCGGGACCACACCGTGATCCTCGTGCGCGATGACCTCGGCGTCCTGGAGGTCTTCAGCTCGAACACCGCCGGCTTGCCCGAGGCCGCCGCCGAGATCGACCGCCTGGCGCGGAAATGGCAGGTCGCCCACGACCGGATCACCTACGACCGGCTCGGTGTCGGCAAGAGGCTCCCCCACTTTCTCCAGAAGTATGGGATCATGACGGCGCAGGGCTATGCGGGTGAGGGCCGGCCCCGCGACCGGAATTCGTTCACGAACCTGCGGACCGAAGCCGCCTGGAAGCTGCATTGCCGGCTCGACCCGACGTATGGCCCCGATTCGAGGGCGCCCGGCGTCGCGCCGCCCCCGTTCCACATCCCGCCCGGCCCGTTCTGGCCCCGGCTCCGCGCGGACCTGAAAGCCCTGACCTACGACCTGGTGGGCAAGCAGACCCGCCTGCTCTCCAAGGACGAGTGGTGCGCGGTCCTCGGCCGCAGCCCCGACGGGGGTGATGCACTCATCCAGTCCTATGCCTTCCCCTGAGGAAATTCCCAGGCCAGTCGTTCGTGGGCGGGGCGTCAATGATTTCTGCCCCGACCGCGCCCGGGTTCGATCCGACTCGGGTGCGCCAGGTTCGCGGCCGGCGCGGTCGCGGATAGGGCGCGCGGCGGGAGCGGGCCCCTCGGCTCGACCCGGCGTGCTTTCGAAAGGTCGATCCGCTCGTCGGACAGGGTGACCTCGAACTTGCGGCTGCCGGCGAGCTGCAACGGGAGCCAGATGGTGAACGTGCTTCCCTGCCCCGGATGGCTTTCGAGGTGGATGTCGCCGCCCAGGAGCTTGGTCAGCTCGCGGACGATCGACAGGCCGAGGCCGGTCCCCGGGTGCTCGCGGGTCAGGACGCCATCCCCCTGCCCGGGCGGCCCGACCTGGCGGAACTTCTCGAAGATCTTCTCGCGGTCCTCCGCGGCGATCCCGATCCCGGTGTCGGCCACCTCGAGGGCGAGGAACCGCCCCTCGGTCCGGGCGCGGAGGGTGACGCGACCCCCTTCGGGCGTGAACTTGATCGCGTTGGAGAGCAGGTTGTAGAGGATCTGCCGGAGTTTGCCCGCGTCTTGCCGCAACAGCGGGATCGTCTCGTCGAGCCGGCACTCCAGGTCGATGTTCTTCCGCTCGGCGATCGGCCGGGCCAGGTTCACCAGCGCCTCGGCGATGTCGCGGATCGAGAAGTCCTCGGTGCGGACCTCCATCTTGCCGCTCTCGATCTTGGCCAGGTCGAGGATGTCGTTGATCATCCCCAGGAGCATCTTGCCCGAGGACTGGATGTTGGTCGCGTACCGCCGCTGCCGCTCGTTGAGCTGGTCGCTGCCGGCCAGGACCTCGGAGAAACCGATGATCGAGTTCAAGGGGGTGCGCAGCTCGTGGCTCATCGTCGCCAGGAAGTCGCTCTTGAGCCGGTTCATCTCGAACAGGGCCAGGTTCGCCTGGGCCAGCTCGTCGATCTTGCGGTCGAGGTCGTTGTTGACGTCGCGCAGCTCCTGCTGGATCGCGACCAGGTTGTGGAGCATCCGGTTGAAGGCGTGCGACAGCTCCTCGAACTCGTCGCCGGTCTGAATCTGGCTCCGGATCGTGAGCTTGCCCGCGGCGATCGCGTCCGAGACGTCGCGCAGGTGCTTGACCGGCTTGACAATCACGTAGCGAACGATCACGTACGAGGCGACCATTGCCAGGATCGCCGTGACCAGCGCCGCGGTGATCAGGATCGCGCGGTTGCGGTTGATCGCCTTGTTCGTCTGCTCCATCGGCAGCTTGATCGAGACGGCGCAGGCGAAGTCCCCCGGGCGGGCGGGGACCCACTTGCCCGACCCGTCCGGGCGCATCATGTGGTTGTCGATCCGGTTCTCGCCCCCGCCGTGGCAATCCATCAGGCAGCCGGGCTTGAACAGGACGGCCTGCACGTACTGAAATTCCTTCTTCCCGCGGAGGATCTGCCACTGCCACATCGGGGTGCCGTCGCGGAAGACGAGGGGCTTCCTGGGCGTCCCCGCCTTGCGGTCGGCGGACTCGGCCGCGGCGGCCCGGAGGAAACTCGCCAGAGCGGCCCGCTCGAACTCGTCGGGCTCCGGCGCCTGGGAGTCGGCGGCCTTGGATGGGTTCAGGATTCGGGGCTCGTTGCTCGGCAGGTCGTCGAGCGGGGTCAGATCGTCCCAGAGGGCGTCGATCAACTGGGCGAAATCCTTGTTGCCGAGCGACTTGTAATGAATATTCATGATCGTCGGGTTGACGAGCATCCGCGCAGCCTGGGTGGTCTGGCCGATGACCAGGCTCTCCGTCTTCTGGCCGTACCAGTAAAAGCTGAAGGTGACGAGCACGAGGATGCCGCCGCCGAAGATGAATCGGCACTTCCGCTCGAGGCTGGTCTCGCCGAGCAAGTGCTTGAAGCTGCGGTAGGACACGGGGCTCCCCCTCGGCCCGACGGGAACGGCGGGCGCGCCTCCCTCTCGACCGTCGTGCGTCACCACCCGGATGTGACCTCCCAACATACCCGAAATCGGTCGGAGCGACCAGCGAAGATCAGGGGTGACCGCCGGTCAGCGCCGAGCCCGGCCCGAGGGCTTCAAGGGCTGGCACTTGGGGCAGAAGTAGGTGAAACGCCCGATCAGGCCGGTGATCCGGGTTTTTTGGACCGGCTGGCCGCAGCCGGGGCAAGGCGCGCCGGTCCGGCCGTACATCGCATTCGAGGTCAGGAACCCTCCTTCGAGCCCGAGGACCGTCCGATACCCCGCGTCGAAGCTCGACCCCTCCGCCGCGATCGCCTCGGCCAGGACGGCGCCAATCGCCGTGTGCAGCCGGTCGATCTCGGCTTTCGACAAGGACGAGGCGACCCGCTCGGGATGGATTCGCGACCGGAAGAGGATCTCGTCGGCGTAGATGTTGCCGATCCCGGCCAGCACCTTCTGGTCCATCAGGGTCGGCTTGATCCCCCGCGTCGTCCGCGCCAGGCGCGCGGCGAGGTCGTCGCGCGCGATCGCCAAAGAAACGGGCCCGGTCGACCGCTCGAACGCGCGCCCGGCCTCCTCGGCGTCCGGATACCAGGCGATCTTGCTCAGCCGGCGATTGTCGCAATACCAGATCGTCGGGATCGTTCCATCGGGATGGAACGTGAGCCGGACGTGCTCGGGCCGGACTGGAGAAACAAGCCAAAAGCTTCCCGTCATCCGGGGCTGGATGACGATCATCCCCCGGCGTTCGCCCAGCGCGATCACGACCCACTTCCCCCGCCTCTCGACCCCATTCACGACCGCCCCACGGCCCCGGCGCTCGAACTCCTCGGCCCCGCAGCCCTGTAACAAGCGCGGGTCGTGCACGCGAACGTCGCGCAAGGTCCTCCCGTCCAGGGCCGGGCGGAGCCCTCGGACCATCGTCTCGACTTCCGGCAACTCAGGCATCACGTCCTCCCTCAACACCGATCACTGGGAATTGTACGGACGAGCCGCGTTACTGACCGCCCAAGACG
>JBKOZB010000177.1:0-3447 GCA_046744225.1 Planctomycetota bacterium
GGATAGGGGGTTAGGGGATAGAGACTTAGTTCAACAACCGATTCTTGTTAATGATGCGTGGACGCATCCTTGGCGGCAACCGGCTTGGGTTTGGGGACAGCTTGGGGCTTGGCGAACAAGTCACGGAGGGCACCTGGGAGGTCAGGGTACTTGAAGGTGTAGCCGAGGGCCTGCGCCCGGGCTGGGAGGACCTTCTGGCCCTTGGTGATCACCTGCGCCACTTCGCCTAGCATCACTTCGAGCAGGGCGTCGGGCGGGCCGAATGGGACGTAGGGACGCCAGAGCGTCCTGGCCAGCACCTTGGAGAACTCGGCATTGCGGACCGGGTGGGGAGCCGTGCCGTTGATCGGACCGCTCGCCTCGGCGCGGTCGAGGGCCAGCAGGAAGAGGCCGACGATGTCGTCGATGTGAATCCAGCTCATCCATTGCTGGCCGGTTGCGGGCTTGAGCAGGCCGCCGCCGTTGCCGACCGGGGCCGCGCCGAGGGGGAGCCAGCGGAAAATCGGCGTCATGACGCCCAGGGCCCCTTCGCCGCGGGCCAGCACGACGCCGGACCGGATGCGGGCGACCCGGACCCCGAGCGACTCGGCGGGGTGGGCCGCCTCCTCCCACTCGCGGCAGACGACCGCCATGAAGTCGGAGCCCGAAGGGCTTTCCTCGGTCAGCGCCTCGTCGCCGTGGATGCCGTAGTAGCCAATGGCCGACGCCTGGACGAGGACAGTGGGCCGGTTCCGCGCCTCGCCGAGCGCGGCGACGACGTTCTGGGTCGCGTAAACCCGGCTGTCGCGGATCTTTCGCTTGACTTCGGCGTTCCAGCGCTCAGAGAAGATGTTGTGGCCGACGAGGTTGACGACGGCATCGCAGCCGTCCAGCTCGGATTCCCAGCCGCCCCGGGCGGATGGGTCGCCCTGGACGAACCGGAACGAGCGCATTGCCGGTTCGCGCCGGACCTGGTCGGACCGCCGGGAGAGGATAACCGGCTGGTCCCCCCGCTCGCCGAGCTTCCGGGCCAGGTGCCGGCCGATCAGGCCCGTTCCCCCCGTGATGAACACGCGCATGGTGACCGCCCTCGATGCGACACGACTCAGGGTCCCTTGACCGCCGACCGTGGTCCAGGACATGATGTTACTGAAATATCTTTTGTAGCGCGCCCGACCCTTGAACGTCAAGGAGGCCGTGCGCACGTTCGAGTCTGCGCCGGCGGGTGCGCAAGGTGCGGCCGAAATCGCGAACGCACTGCCGAGAATCGGTTGGACGCTCCGGAAGAGCGTGGTATTGTCTTGGGAACGATCGAGGGCGGGCGATCGGCCGATCTCGTTGTACCGTCAAGAAACAGCCCGGTCCCCATCGCGACCTTCCTCGGCCTCCGGGAGTTTGCGCCACCCATGAACCCGAGTGTCCGCAATCTGTTCGACCTGCACCGGCTGAACACCTACCGCCGCCCC
Source organism: Planctomycetota bacterium (assembly GCA_046744225.1). Taxonomy (GTDB): domain Bacteria; phylum Planctomycetota; class Planctomycetia; order Isosphaerales; family Isosphaeraceae; genus JBKOZB01. The sequence continues at coordinate 1,446 of JBKOZB010000177.1, forward strand.
ACCCCCCTGATCCTGGTGAACGGGCTAGCCGAGCAGTCGGAGAGTTGGTTCGCGAATCGAACCCACTGGTCGAAACATTTCGACGTCAAGGTTCCGGAGATCCTGGTCTACGACGGCGACTCGCTCCACAAGCGGATCGATGAGGGAGGTGAGATTACGGTCGATTACCTGACCGATCGGCTCGCCGACTACCTCGACGAATACGTCCAGCGCCCGCCTTACGACCTGGTCGGGTCGAGCCTCGGCGGCCAGATCATCCTGACCTACGCCACGCGCCATCCCAAGAAGGTCTCGAAGCTCGTCCTGATCTGCCCATCGGGCCTCTACGGCGACGAAAACCTGCCGATGATGGAGGGCGTCCGCCGCAGCCAGTACGACACCCTCGTCAAGTCGGTCTTCCACCGCGCCCACTTCGCGTCCGAGGAGCTGATCGCCGTCATCGAGCGCAAGTTCCAGGATCGCCAGTGGAAGAAGGGGGTCCTTCGCACGCTCCGCGGGACCGTGGGCCATTCGGTTGCTCCGCTGCTTTCCCAAATTCCCCATCCGACCATGCTGATCTGGGGTGCTAACGACCGGGTGATCTCCGACGTGGCGGGCTCGGTCCGGGCGGCCGGCCAGATCCTCAAGTCGCGCCAGGTGGTCATCCCCCAGTGCGGGCACGCACCCCAGATCGAGAAAGCGCGGCTAGTGAACAAGCTCGTTCTCCGGTTCCTCCGTGACGGGCTCAAGACGGTCCATCCGAATCTCGACCCCGCGCGGTTCCTCGCCAAGCTCAACCGGCCGAGCCGGCCCCGCGTGATCCTGAAGAGTCGCTGAGCGATCGGGTCGGGTCGGGACGATCTCGCCCTGCCTTGCCTCGCTTTCCTTCCTCCAATGAGCACCGATGAGTCGTGATTTCTCGCTTTTTCTCGGCAAGTTCCTCCGGCACGGAACGGCCATCGCCAGCCTCGCCCCGAGCAGTCCCTGGCTCTCGCGGACGACGGTCCGCAACGTCGATTGGGGCCGCGCCAAGGTCCTGGTCGAGCTCGGGGCTGGGACCGGCCCAATCACGAAGGTCCTGGCCGAGCGCGTCCGCCCCGACTGCCGCGTCGTCGTCCTGGAACGCGACCCCGACTTCGCTCGATTGCTCCACGACCGGTTCGACGCGCGGCCCAACTTCGACGTCATCGAGGGCGACGTCCGCAACCTGACCGAGATCCTCGCCCGGCGCGGGATCGGCCAGGTCGATTACATGATCTCCGGCCTGCCGGTCCCGTCCTTCCCCAAGGACCTTCAGCGCGACCTATTCCGGGTCGTCAAGCAGATCCTGGCTCCCGAGGGGACCTACAACCAGATCACGGAGATACCCTGGGTCTACTGGCGGTTCTATTGCCGGTTCTTCGACGACGTCCGGTTCGTCTTCGAGCCGCGCAACTTCCCGCCGGCCGGGGCCTACTTCTGTCGGGGCGTCAAGGACCTCTAACCTGTTTTCCGCGGCCCTCCAGGATGATTCGAGAACCTTATGCCGCCTCCCACCATGCTTAGCACTCCTCTTGTTCGCGTCGCGGTCAACCAGGGGTTCCGCCAATATGCCCGACGCCGCACGGCGCGGCTGGCTCAGTCCGACCCGGTCGCCGTCCAGGAGCGAACCCTTCGCTCGCTGCTCCGCCGCGCCCGTCGGACGCGCTTCGGACGAGACCACGGCTTCGGCGCGATCAGCTCGGTGGAGGAGTTCCAGAAGGTAGTCCCGCTCCGGACCTACGAGGACCTCTGGAGGCTCTACCTCAAGGACCAGTATCCGGTCTTTGACAACCTGACCTGGCCGGGCCGCATCCCTTACCTGGCCTTGACCAGCGGCACGACCCAGGGGGCGACGAAGTACATCCCCATCTCGCGCGAGATGCTCGCCTCGAACAAGCGGGCCGCGCAGACGATGGTGGCCTATCACCTGGCCAGCCGGCCCGACTCGCGCCTCTTCCGCGGCCGGCTCTTCTTCCTCGGCGGCTCGACCGAGCTGGAGCGC
>JBKOZB010000340.1:0-5657 GCA_046744225.1 Planctomycetota bacterium
CTGATCGACCATCGTATTGATGGTGTCCTTGAGCTGGAGGATCTCGCCTTTCACATCGACGGTGATCTTCTTGGAGAGGTCGCCGTTGGCCACCGAGGTCGTCACCTCCGCGATGTTGCGGACCTGTCCGGTGAGGTTGCCCGCCATGCTGTTGACGCTGTCGGTCAGGTCCTTCCAGACGCCGGCCACCCCGCGGACCACCGCTTGCCCGCCCAGCCGTCCCTCCAAGCCTACCTCGCGGGCGACGCGGGTCACTTCGGAGGCGAAGGAGCCGAGCTGGTCCACCATCGTGTTGATGGTGTCCTTGAGCTGGAGGATCTCGCCCTTGACGTCCACCGTGATCTTTTTGGAGAGGTCGCCGTTGGCGACGGCGGTGGTCACCTGGGCAATATTGCGGACCTGGGCGGTGAGGTTGCCGGCCATGCTGTTGACGCTGTCGGTCAGGTCCTTCCAGGTGCCCGCGACGCCCTGGACCTCGGCCTGGCCGCCGAGCTTGCCCTCGGTGCCGACCTCGCGGGCGACGCGGGTCACTTCGGAGGCGAAGGAGCCGAGCTGATCGACCATCGTGTTGACGGTCGTGCCGATCCGGAGGAACTCGCCCTTGAGCGGCGTCCCCTGGTGCTCCAGCGGGATGCGCTGCGAGAGGTCGCCCTTGGCGACGGCGCCGATGACGCGCGCGACCTCCTCGGTCGGCTGGACCAGGTCGCCGATGAGGGTGTTCATCGATTCAATCCGGTCGGACCACGCACCGGTGGCCGCGCCGAGCTTGGCCCGCTGCGTGATCCGGCCCTCCTTGCCCACGAGCGTGGCGATCCGCGCTGTCTCGCGCGTGTCGTTCTCCAGCAGGTCCGCCAGGTCGTTGAACGCCTCGGCGATCGCCGCTCCGACGACGGTCTCGTCCACGGGGAGGCGGACGCTGAAGTCCCCCTTCTTCAAGATTTTCAGCGCGGCCAGGAGCGCTTTCGCATCGAAATGGCCGTTGGTGGGCATCAGCTCCGACGCCGCCTCGCCCCCAGCGCTCGCCGATGACTTCTTGGCCATGAGATCCTCCTGAATCTGTCAGATAATTCCTGAAGCTCTGCTCCCGGTGATGACGTTGCCCTTGCACCTTCAGGGCGACGTTGACGATATCGAGTATAGCAGATGGGTGGGACAGCAGTGTAAAATAGGGGATTTACACATAAATCGGAAAGTTGAAACGATAGCTTCTCGACCGGGTCGATGCAAGGGTCGAAGGTCCGGGTCAGCCCCGACTCCAGGCCGCTCGGGGGGGTGTCCCCTCGGGAAGCTCGGCGGCGACGCGGTTCTCGCCTCGCAAGAAGGCGACCAGCTCGGCGGTCAGCTTGCCCGAGTTGTCCATGCGCGGGACCTTGTGCTGCCCGCCGAGCTTGCCGCGCGACCGCATCCAGTCGTCGAAACCCCCCGGCGCGGCTACGACGACGGCCGGCATCGGCATGCCGCCTCCCGGAGCCCGGAACCACCGGTAATGCGCGTTGCGCCGGGCCAGGTCGTCATCGAGGAGACGGCGAAACTCGGCCAGGTCGGCGGGGGATTTGAGGAACTCGACGACGTACAGGTGGTGGCCCAGGGGCTCGTGGAAGACGGGCCCGACGTGCCAGTCGCGCACCGAGGTGCCGGTGGCCGTCGAGGCGGCGGCGATCGCCCCCTCGACCTCCTCGTTGATCAGGTGCTCGCCGAACGCCGAGAGCGAATACTTGGTCCGCCCGGTGAAGGTCAACAGGGGCGGCGTCAACGACTCAAACCGGATCGTGTCGCCGATGATGTGCCCCCACATCCCCGCGCAGGTCGAGACGACGATCGCGTAATTGATCCTGGTCTGGACGTCGCCCAGCCAGTACCTGGTCGGGCTTGACGACCCCAGCTCGTCCAGCGGCACGAACTCGAAGAAAAGGCCGTGGTCGAGCATCAGCCGGAGCAGCCCGGTCGCCGGGTCGCCGAAGGCGATGAACCCCTCGGAGCACGGGTAGCTCTCCTGGAGGCCGATCGTCGCCACGCCGAGCAGAGTTTGAAACGCCTCGCGGTAGGGGTCGAACTTGACCCCGCCGTGCACGACGATTTCCAGGGTCGGCCAGACCTCGGCCACGGTCGCCATGCCGGTCAATTCGAGGAGCCGCTGGAAGAGCGTCAGCAGGCAGCTCGACACGCCCGAGACGAGCGTGATCGGCTCGCGCAGGCTGCGCTCGGCCAGCCGCGCGAGCTTGCGGTCCCAGTTCGGATCGAGCGCCAGGTTGAGCGGAGGGAACGTGTAGGGGCGCAGGAGCGGCCCGACCGTCTTCGCCGCGATCCCACTCAGGTCGCCCTGCGCGACGCCAGGGGCGGGCGACTCCAGGTCGGTCGAGCCGCCGAGGAAAAAGAGCCGGCCGGTGAAGAGTCGCGAATCGGGGCGGTTCTTCAGGTACGCCGCCACCATCGTCTGCGCGGCCTTGCGGTTCGAGGCGACCATCGCATGCGAGACGGGGATGTACTTCGTCGCCCCCGTGGTCGTGCCGCTCGTCAGGGCCAGGTACGGGATGCGCCCCGGCCAGGTCAGATCCTCGAAGACGGGATACGCGTCCTTCAGGTAGCCCGACCAAAGGTCCTCATACGTCCGGATCGGGACATTCTTTTGGAACTTGGCCACGGTGCGGATCGCGTCGAAGTGGTGGTCGCGGCCGAACCGGGTGGATACAGCCTTGCGGACGAGCGCCAGGAGAGTGCGCTCCTGGACTGCGACGGGATCGAGCCGGTCCAGCTCCCGCATCCGGCGCCGGGCGTAGGCGTGGAAGCCGGAGTTGACCGCCCTGCGCACGGGTCGCGCGCTGGCCGCGCGGGCCGCCAGGGAGGAGAGAAGGTTCATGGGACGAACGCTCCGCCGTCACGGGACGATTCCCGATCCCTTAATGATGTTCGCTGCGTCTCAACGTCCATTGAACCCGATCCGACGGCCGCCATCACGCCAATTGCGCCGCGCAGGAAGAGGAACGAACTCTCTCAGAGCGGGTCGGGACCGTGTGGATTATCCCCTCTACCCCCACCCCAAGCCTCCCTCTTGTGGGGGAGGCTTGGGGTGGGGAGCGATTGGGGACAAAGACTCCCGTTCTCGACATGCTCTCAAGGACCTAAATAGCCCCTCGCCATTGAGAAAGTGGGGAAGGCACGCAAGAGCGTGCCCTACTTTCCCCTTGGCGAGTTTCTATTTAGATCATGATCCTCGGCCCCATCTGCCACTTCGAGCTGGTCCGGATCGCGCGCCGGCGCCGCTTCTTCGTCGCGCGGGGTTTGACGTCGAGGCCGGCCGACCCCGGCGTCCTCCGTCGCGTCGAGAGCCCTTGTGACTTCCTCAAATCCCGCGAATGGCGAACCGGACCTTGACATGCCGGCTCGGCGGCGAAACCATTCCGTGAAGTCTCCGCAACCTCGGACGCCAAGGACCATCGCGCATGCTCGGAAAGCTCGCTCTGCCGGAGATCCGGGAGCTCATCGAGGCGAAAGACTACGGCACGCTCGACGAGGTCCTGAACGACTGGCTCCCGGCCGACCTCGCCGAGATCGTCGACGACCTGCGCCCGGACGAGCAGGCATACGTCCTGAGGGCCCTGAAGCCCACGCTCGCCGCGGCCACGTTCGAATACCTCGACCTGGTCACGCAGGAGCAGCTGCTGGGTACGCTTCCGGATGACGTCGAGGCCCGCCTGCTCAACGACATGGCGGCCGACGACCGGACCGCCCTGCTCGAGGAGCTGCCCCCCGAGCAATCCGATCGGCTCCTCGCCCTGCTCAGTCCGGACCAGCGCGACGTCGCCCGGTCGTTGCTGGAGCATGACGAGGAGAGCGTCGGCCGGCTGATGACCCCCGACTACATCGCGGTCCGGAAGGAGTGGACGATCCGGCACGTCCTCGACCACGTCCGGACGCACGGCCGCGACAGTGAGACGCTCAATGTGATCTACGTGACCGACCAGGAGAACCGGCTGATCGACGATCTCCGCATCCGGGAGATCCTGCTGGCGCCGCTGCACGCGCACGTCGCCAGCATTATGGACAACCGGTTCGTCAGCCTCGTGGTGACGGACGACCGGAGGAAGGCCGTCGAGGTCTTCAAGAAGTACGACCGCACGGCCTTGCCCGTGGTGGACACGCAGGGCCGGCTGGCGGGCATCGTGACGATCGACGACGTGATCGACGTCGCGGAAGAGGAGGCGACCCGGGAGATCCAGCGGTTCGGCGGCTTGGAGGCGCTCGAAGAGCCGTACATGAGCACGCCGCTCCTGGAGATGGTGCGGAAGCGGGCGAGCTGGCTGGTGATCCTCTTCGTCAGTGAGATGCTCACGGCGACGGCGATGGGCTACTTCCAGGGTGAGATCCAGCGGGCGGTCATCCTGGCGCTCTTCGTGCCGCTGATCATCTCGAGCGGGGGGAACTCGGGCTCGCAGACGGCGACCCTGATCATCCGGGCGCTGGCGCTCGGCGAGGTCCGGCTCCGCGACTGGTGGCTGGTCCTCCGGCGGGAGATCCTGTCGGGCCTGATGCTCGGCCCGATCCTCGGGAGTATCGGATTCCTTCGGATCGCCATCTGGAGCCAGTTCTCCGGCATCTACGGCCCGCACTGGTCGTTGCTCGGGCTGACGGTCAGCTTCTCCCTGGTCGGGATCGTGCTCTGGGGGACGATCTCGGGCTCGATGCTCCCCTTCCTGCTCAAGTCGCTGGGCTTCGACCCGGCGACCTCCTCGGCGCCGTTCGTGGCCACGCTCATGGACGTGACGGGGCTGATCATCTATTTCACCGTGGCCCTGGTCATCCTCCAAGGCACCCTGCTTTGAGTCGGTTGTAGACCATGGCCCTCAAGTTACCGAGCGTTGCGCAAAGAGCGCAAGTTTTCGGTGCACGATCCCCTTGTAAAAACAGACTTGTCGAGGTCTGGAACTTTCCTTCTTTGTGCAACGCTTAGTAAGACAATGGAGGAGAAGGAAAAAAGAATGACTGCTAAGACGCTCACCTTCTTCGATGGAGATCAGCCATGTTTTTCGCTCTGAACCGCAGAAGGCCTTCACCTCGGAGATCCCTGTGCGGGCGCAACCATCGCCTACGCCTCGAGCAACTCGAGGACCGTACCCTGCTCAGTACCTCCACGCTCGAACTTGCAGTTGCAGGCAGATCCGTCTCAGGCGCCGAGGCCGGGGTCACGGTCGTCGACGTCATCCCCGGGTCCCAAAGCGGCGAGACGGGGCAGAACAGCGAGCCGAGCATCGCCGTCAACCCGAACGACCCCAACCAGGCCGCCATCAGCGTCTTCTCCGACAATCCCCTCAGTCCGTTCTATTCGACCAAGGACGGGGGCAAAACCTGGAGGCTCATGTGCGGGAACTGGTGGAGGTAAGGTGGGCAGGTTGGGTCGTGATAGTCCGGGACGAGACTCGGTTATCCCTGCCCGGCGCCCTAGCGGATTGCATGCAATCCACCTACATCACAGAGGCGTTCACCGATCTCCGACCATGAGCCTCTTGCTTTTCACAAGCCCAAGCGATTATGAAGGTTACGCCTTAACCGAGTGCCATTCGAGTAGACACTATTTGTCACCATCCGGGGTGACCGCAGGCGTCGAAGGTGGCGAGCCACCATCCGGCCCTCGGTAGCACCCTCAGCCCTCACCCTACGCC